>JAHFPI010000028.1:8383-13356 GCA_023266795.1 Rhodospirillales bacterium | reverse complement strand
TTCTGCGGAAAAATTGCAAAACTTTTCAGCAGGCGATTATTAACCGGATGCAGCCTGCCTTTGCGCCTCCCCTCCCCATTTCCCCATATCTTATCGAAGTATTCATCTTTACCTGCTATAAGTAGACACATTCGCCTCCAAATCATAGAGGGTTTTCCAATGCCAGGCACATCATGACGGCAAGACAGCAGAATAGGGATTTTGTGCGCGTCGGATGTTCGCGCATCGCTGGCACAGGCGTGTTTGCCAAAAGAGAAATTCCCAGAGGCACGCGTATTATTGAATATACTGGAAAGCGCCTACCCCCTGCACAGGTACTCATCGACATCAACGAAGGAAAACGTACCAGCGTTTACATCTTTCGCCTGAATGAGACGACGGTGATTGACGGCGCCAGCGGCGGTAATGAGGCACGCTTCATCAATCACAGCTGCGCACCAAATTGCGAGGCGAACATGTTTGATAACAACATGTACATCTATGCGATGGCCGATATTGCCTGCGGCGACGAGCTGACGTTTGATTATCAGTTGAGCCCCGCACTCAATGGTGCCACTTCTAAGAAAGAAGGACTTTCCTGCCACTGCGGCGCGCCTGATTGCCGTGGCACGATGTTATCCCAGAAATTGAAAACTGCGTAAAATCATCACAACTTTTATAACTTTATGGAGCACCAATGACAAAGAGAACAAAAGAGTCTTTTCATCAAAACATCGGCACATGTCTGACATCGAGGCTGGCGCTCTTGACGGCAATGGCAGCGGTGCCGCTTATGCTGACAGCGACCCCGGGCTTCAGCGATGCCAGCAGCGCCTTGCAGGAGGTCTCAACAACAAGGGAAACCGCCCCCCAGACAGGTCTCACCACACGCAATGCCGGCGGTGTTCCGCTGGAAACGATCTCGCTTAATTTCGCCAAAGTCGGAATCGAGTATAAGGAAGTGTTGCTTCTGGCCTGTGCTAATGGTTCCCATATACCAAGCTGCGGTTCGCTTAAAGCTGCCGTTGATGATTACACTCATAAAGGCGGCAAAGAGCCCGCCACCGCCGTGGATTATTTTCTAAAGATAGACAGCAAGGAAGCGAATGCCGCTACTGATTATTATCTGAAAATAGTTCTCAGCGACGTACTCGTCAGCAGCTTCGCTGTTGATTATTTTCTGAAAATAGACGGCGTTAACTACAAAGAAGGTCAGAATTTTCCGGGATTGATCGCCGGATCTGATGGCAAGGGGCACACAATTTACAGGGGCAAGGACGGCGGATTTTTCTATCTCGATAAAACGACAGGCGACAAGAAATTTCTTTCCGACGATTTTATTCCTTTCAAGTTTAAAAGCCTGACAAAAGTCGTTGGCGTTGACAAGAATGGCAATGTGCTGCGGCAGGGAGAAAAAGGCGACGTATTCTTTCTTGATTTAAATACCGGTGACAAGGTTTCCGTGAAAGATTTCGCTGGCCTGCCCGACCTCGATGCAAACGCCAATGCGCTCATTGCCGCAGAAAATGATCTCCTGCAGCTGGAAGCGAACATCAACCAGCTTGCAACGTATGGTCAGCCAGTGACCTTTACGGCAACAGTGACCACTTCATCTCCTTCTACTTTGCCAACGGCTAATACATACACAGGCAACACGACTGTCAATTCAGGCAACTTTAAAGTTACCGATAATGAAAGCCCGCGCCCCCAGGCGCGGGTGGCGGTTGGGGACATAAATGGTGACGGACACCCTGATGAGAGAGATGGAAAGCCGCAGGCTGTCTTAGGTAATGAAAAAACCTTCATGGATGGTCTTTCCAGTGTGAGAACGCAAAACCCGTATGCTGTCGGCGGCGACGCTGGAAAAGTTAGTGTGCAGGATTTATCTTTCACTGTAGCTAATTTCACCGGCGCTAAATCCGCTCTCGACCTTGCCCGAAAAGAGTTTGCTGACAATAACTTTGGCAATGTGTTGACTCTGGCGACATCCTCGCAGGAGCAGACAAAGGCTGCGACCCGTGAAATCGATGTGCTTTCCTGGTCATGGGGTATTTCTCAGCAAGGTTCCACAAAAGATGACAAACCCCGCTCCAACATTAAACGCCTGTCAAAGGCTGTAGGCGAACCGGCTATAACACAGGAAAGACAGCACAACCCTTTGGGTCTGAAGAAAACACCTCCTGCCCCAACCGGTCAAAACACCGGACGGTCTGATCATGCGGATGTTGACATCCCGGATACGACGATTGATATGCCGGATATGTCCGGCGCAGGCGGCGGTGGTGGCGGCGGGCCATAACAGCGGAAGCGAAAAAGTGTTCTTTACGCCTCAGCCCTCTGCCCTTCTCCGGCGCTTTCCTTCGGCAGCGGCGTGACGCGGATGAGGCTGATCTGGTTTTTCTGTTTCTTTAAAATCTCGAAACGGACGTCAAAAAAGGTATAGGTCTGCCCGACGTTCGGGATGCGCTGGCTTTCGAACAGGATGAGGCCGGCAACGGTCGAGTATTCTTCGTCCGGCAGCCCCCAGTCGAGCTCGCGATTGAGATCGCGGATCGTGACTTTGCCGTCGATGATATAGCTGCCGTCCGTCTGCGGGCGCACGCCCGTAACGGCAACGTCATGCTCGTCGCTGATCTCCCCGACGATTTCCTCAAGAATATCCTCCAGCGTCACAACGCCCATCAGCGCGCCGTATTCGTCCACCATCATCGAAAAATGTTCGCGGCGGCGGCGGAAAGCCTGCAACTGGTCGAACAGCGTGGTGGATTCAGGGATGAACCACGGTTCCATCATTGCATTCTTGATGTTCACTTTTGAAATATCACCACCGCAACGGAACATTTCGTTCAGCAGCAGCTTGGTATGAATCACGCCGATGATATTGTCCGGACTCTCCCGCCAAACCGGCAGACGCGTGAAAGAGCTGTGCAGCACCTCTTCAATGATGCGGGCGGATGGCAGGTCGGCGTTGACCATACGCACGCTCTTGCGGTGCACCATGATCTCCTCGACCTTGACTTCCTCCAGCTCCATGATGGAGCGCAGCATGGCGCCCCGCTCCTGATCCTCCTCGACGTCCATCGTTTCCTTGAAAAGCTGGATCGCACCGCGCAGCTCCTCCTCGTGTTCTTCGGCATTAACATGCGGCCTGACTCCGAAAATCAGGAATATCCCCTCGACAATTTTGGTCACGGCGTAGGTAATGGGAGAAAAGAGCGCCACCGCCACAGCAACGGGCCGCGCCAGGAACAGCGCAAAACGGTCAGGGTTGGTCAGCGCATACGTTTTCGGGAGCACCTCCGCAAAAACAAGCACCAGCACGGTCATGCCGATTGATGCATATATAACGCCGGCCTCACCGAAAAATTTGATCAGCACCGACGTCGCCAGCGCGCCGGACAGGATGTTCACCATTGTATTGCCGAACAGCAGGGTGCCGATCAGGCTGTCTTTTCTTTCCCGCAGCTTGTTAACGAGCCGGGCGCGGGCGTTGCCGTCGTTCTCCAGCGTATGCATACGCGCACGCGAGACTGCGGTAAGAGCCGTTTCGGATCCGGCAAAGAATGCCGAGCAGAAGAGAAGCCCCGCGAGCCCCGCCAGTTCAAGCCAGAAATTACTGTCCATATCTTTTTATATTCTCCTTATCCAAAAATTTAGTTTGTAAAAATGCCAGCAAATCCGTCTCGCTGATATGCGGGGCGACAAAGGCCTTCCCTATCCCCCTGCTTAAAATCAGCGTAATCTGCCCATCACGGTTTTTCTTGTCGCTCTGCATCCGCGCCAGCATGTCCTGTGCGCTGACCGCGAAGGGCGGTTCCGTTATCATGTCGGTCTTGAGGAAATGCTGCCGCAGGCGCTCCACGTCACCCGATGGGCATAGCCCTCTTTGTAGGGAAAATTCATAGGCCAGCAAAGTCCCTATTCCCACCGCCTCGCCGTGCAGGAGGCGTCCGTCATACCCGCCCAGCGTTTCCAGCGCATGGCCGAAGCTATGGCCCAGATTAAGCAGGGCGCGAATATCTTTTTGCTCGTCTTCGTCGGCCTCGACCAGAGCGGTCTTGGCGCGGCAGCTGGCATCGATGGCATATTTCTGGAGCGCGGCATTGCCATCCAGCAGGGCTTTGCCGTTCAGCTCCAGCCAGTCGAAAAATGCGGGGTTGTTGACCAGCGCATATTTCAAAATTTCGGCATAACCGGCCTTGAGCTCACGTTCCGGCAGCGTTTTCAGGACGTCCGTGTCAGCCAGCACCAGCTTCGGATGATAAAAAGCTCCCACCAGATTTTTGCCGCCGGCTGTATTGATTCCCGTTTTGCCGCCGACAGAACTGTCAACTTGCGACAACAGTGTGGTCGGTATCTGCACGAAGCCAACACCACGCATGAGAATCGCCGCAGCAAATCCCGTAATATCGCCAATGACACCGCCGCCCAATGCCACCAGAGTTGATTTTCTATCTAACTTATAGCTTAGGCTTTTATCGATAATATACTGTAACTGTTTAAAGCTTTTTGTGGACTCTCCCGCAGGAAGAATTATGGGCGGACAGGTATTCAACCCCGCCTCTTCCAGCGCTTTCATGAACTTTACCAGATATAGCTTGGCTACGGTTTCGTCCGTAACAACGCAAAGTTTTTTTGAAGCCAGCAGCGGCGACAAATGCGCGCCAGCCTGCGACAGAATACCCTGACCGATAACGATATCATAAGCCCGTGCGCCCAGACTAACGCGGACGATATTTTTCGACATGCTCGTAGAATCTCTTTCCTTATTGGCGTAACAGCCGGTCAATCTCCGATTTAATGCGCTTCGCCATATCTTGCGGGGTTTGCCGCTCCGTGACAACGGTTATATCAGCTTCAGCGTAAATAGGATAACGCACTTCCATCAGTTGCTGCAACTTCTCCGCAGGATCCACCCCCTGCAGAATCGGACGGCTGTTATTGCCTGACGTTCTCTCAACCATAGTATCAAGATCAGCCTTTAACCACACTGA
>JAHFPI010000028.1:0-8373 GCA_023266795.1 Rhodospirillales bacterium | reverse complement strand
TGCAGTTTTTTTTATAGCTTCTCTGACTTCGTCCTGAATAAAGGCGCCGCCTCCCGAAGCCAGCACCTTGGCCTCGCCAGACAGCAGCCGCAGCATGACCTGTTTTTCCCCCTGGCGGAACTCCGTTTCACCGAATCTTTCAAAAATTTCTGAAACCGTATAATTAGCAGCCTGCTCGATTTCCCTGTCGGCATCGGCAAAAGGGAGCTTCATAAGTCTGGCGAGCGCCGCCCCTACCCGAGTCTTGCCGGAGCCCATAAGGCCCACTAAAACGATAATCTTGTTATAAACCGGCATTTTCGTTCCCGTCTCCAGAAGACAGAGTTGCAATTTAAGCCTTAAAAATCAAGGAGATCATAAATTTTAACTTTATGAAAAAATAGCTATTGACACCGGCTTATGTATTATGTAATAAAGTACATGCTTATGGGATATGCCAACTCGGGCAACATCTTTAAAAAGCAGGAGGAATAAAACTGATGATATCAAAGCTACTTATTTCTCTCGTTTTTTTGACGTTCGTCATAGCTGTGGGCGGTTTTATCGTTCTAGCTGTATGGAATGTTCCGGTAGCACAAAAAGCGGTCGAAAAACCTGTCGATACTTCGAGATTTCTGGAGAAGAAATCCTGAAAACAGGCCTCTTCCAAGGCTTTTTGACGAAAATCTCTTCGGCGCGCCGAATCAGTGCTGTAAATGCACCGACCCCGGAAGTCTCGAAGAGACTGAATACACACTAGAAAGTGCCTAAAAAACGTTTTTTTTAGACATTTTAGAAGGGATATAAAGACGGCAGGAATGGATGTGAGAAAAACAATGAATTTCATGTGTTTGAGGGGATTCTTGAGCTAACACCTTAAGACCATGGAATACAAAAAAACAATTTTCACATATTCCCTCTTGCATTTCCCGATTGGATACGGCTTTATGTCACTGTTACGGAGGTAATGCACTTAGCGGTTCTGTCCAAAGTGAAGCAGGCGGCTTTTGTGTGTTAAGAAAATTAAACAAGGAGAAAAACTATGGCACGTCCAGGTCGTCCAAGAATGCCCAAAGCACCGCTTCCCGGTACTGTTGATGCATTTCTCGATATGCTCATCGCCGAACGCGGTGCGGCACTTAATACACGTCATGCTTATGAGCGTGACCTTGCTGATGTTTGCGCCTTCCTGAAAAAGCAGGCTAAAGACATCAACACCGCAACAACAAATGATTTGAAATCCTATTTAGGTGAGCTGGGCGGTCGTGAGAACGCGAAGAGCAAAGGCGGCGGCAAAACAGCCGTTCGCACGATTGCACGTCGCATTTCCGCGCTGCGTCAGTTCTTCGGGTTTCTGGTTTCCGAAGGCAACCGCTCGGATGATCCGACGTCGACCATCGAAAGCCCGAAGCAAACCCGCACCCTGCCAAAGATCCTGAGCGAAGACGAAGTCTCCGTCCTGATCACCACGGCGCAAAAACAAGGCGGTCCTGAAAGCGTCCGTCTCGTAGCCCTGCTCGAAATACTCTATGCGACAGGCCTGCGTGTTTCTGAACTGGTCGGCCTGCCTGTGGCAGCCATCGGTCCGGAAAGCCGTTATCTGACGGTTGAAGGCAAAGGCGGCCGTGAGCGCATGGCTCCCCTGTCCGAACCCGCACAGAAAGCAATGAAAGGCTACATGGACATCCGCAACAAGTTCCTGATGCCGGATCGTGCAGATGCACAAGGCAAATGGTTGTTCCCGTCACGTACGTCCGAATCCGGACACCTGACCCGCCAGCGCTTTGCACAACTGCTGAAAGAGCTGTCACGCAATGCCGGTATCGACCCGGAACGCGTCAGCCCGCACGTTCTGCGTCACGCTTTCGCGACCCACCTTCTGAGACACGGCGCGGATCTGCGTTCCGTACAGAAAATGCTGGGTCACGCTGATATTGCCACAACCCAGATCTACACACAGGTTGTCGGCGAGCAGATTAAAAGCACAGTAGAAACCAAACACCCCCTCGCGAAAGCGAACGGGGGCTAATACAATCCGGCTATTGGGTTGTACTAAAAGTTAACGACCTGGAATAAAGGGAGCTTTTGAAAAAAAGCTCCCTTTTTCTTTTTGCGCTTTTCCGCTATGGTGACAGCCTGAATTATTCAGAAAGTACAGGGACCTATGACCTACCATCTGGAATTTGAAAAACCGATTGTCGAGCTGGAAGCCAAAGCGGTGGAACTCCAGACGATGGATAAAAGCGGTGTCAACCTGCAGGATGAAATCGCCAGAATCCGGCAAAAGGCGGAACGGATTCTTGTCCAGACGTATTCCAAACTGGCGCCGGAACAGAAGGTTCAGGTGGCGCGACATCCTGACCGCCCCCATTTCGGAGACTACGCAAGGCGCCTGATACAGGATTTTACGCCGCTGGCCGGTGACAGGGCCTTCGGGGAGGATGCCGCCCTTATCGGAGGTCTGGGACGCTTCAGGGGCCAATCCTGCGTCATTATGGGGCAGGAAAAAGGGCATGACACCCCGACACGCATCCTGCACAACTTCGGCATGACCAAGCCCGAGGGCTACCGCAAGGCGCAGCGCCTGATGGCGATGGCGCACCAGTTCGGCCTGCCAATCATCACACTGGTTGATACCGCCGGCGCTTATCCCGGTATTGGGGCAGAGGAACGCGGCCAGTCGGAAGCTATCGCCAGATCAATCGAGTCCTGCCTGCGGGCGGAAACCCCTCTCGTCTCCGTCATTATCGGCGAAGGCGGCTCCGGCGGGGCGATTGCGATAGCCGCCGCCGACCGTGTATTCATGCTGGAACATTCCATTTACAGCGTCATCTCGCCGGAAGGCTGCGCGTCCATCCTGTGGCGCAGCGCCGCTTTTGCCAAAGACGCCGCCCGCGCCCTCAAACTGACGGCGCAGGATCTGAAACAACTTGGCATTATCGACACGATTATCGAGGAGCCGATGGGCGGTGCCCACCGCGAACCGGAACGCACGATCGACGTTGTCGGGGATTACATTGAAAAAGCGCTTAACGAACTGGGCGCGCTCGACGGTCACATTCTCAAAACCCGCCGCCGCCAGAAGTTTCTGGAGATGGGGCATACGCTTTAAAAATCTGTCAGGCCGACTTGCTGCCTGTGAGAGGCGTGTAACCGCCGCCTCCGGTCTGGTTAGCCTTCACCTTTTTTTGTATCCGGGACACCTGACTGCTCACCCGTGATGCAGAGCGGTAGTATTCCATCATAAAAACCCGCAGGGCGGCGGTAAAAGAAGCCCCCGGTTCTTTCAGGTCATGAACCGCGCCGCACAAATCATGGATGGAGCACCCTTCCATGGCGGCAATTTCATTCAGGGCGTTCCACATTTCCGACTCAAGGCGGATGCTGGTGCGGTGCTTGTGTATGCGGATATTCTTGCTCTGGAGCGCTCCGGACGCATGTGGATGCAACTGAAAGTTGTTTTCTATGTCCGCACTATTCAATACGGAAGAATTTTCATTTATCATTCTTATTCCCCAATGTTTTTAAAGTGATTGAATTCGCAGAAAAGCGGTACGATCGTACACAATTATAGATTGTATATATAAAACAATCACAACACAAGGGTGTGTTTTATCTGGCTATGACAATAAATAAATACCGACTGGTCCTTGTTTTCAGGGACGTTGGCAGCCATAATTATTAGAATGTGGTACACGAAGATAAGATCATATTGGGATACGATTCAGGATCCCCCGGAGACGGCGGTAACGCTCACAAAGGATTGTGATATTTCCGGCTGCCCGCATCGCGGCGATTTCAAAGCCCCCAAGTCCCGCTACGACCTGAAGAACTATTACTGGTTCTGTCTCGAACATGTCCGTGAATACAACCAGAACTGGGATTTTTTTAAAGGAATGTCTCAAGCAGAAATTGAAAAAACGATGAGCAAAACCGTCGTCTGGGACCGCCCCACCTGGCGCTCCACGCAGGCTGGCTTTAACGAAGAAAAGATAAAGAAGGCGGTTTATGAACGCTTCACGGCGGGGGAAAGCGTTTTTCAGAACTTTACGATGGGCGAGGAGGAAGCGCATGTGAATATCAGCACCATCCCCCATCCGGCGGTGGAAGCGCTGGCCGTCATGGACCTACAGCCGCCTATCGACTGGGAGGAAGTCAAGACGCGTTACAAGACGCTCGCCAAGCGGTATCATCCGGATGTCAACCGCGTTGATAAAAACGCCGAGGAACAGCTCAAAAAAATCAATCTCGCCTACTCTATCCTCAAACTCTCGCATCAAAACTACATAAAACTGGATGACAAATAATGGCAACAACCACAAAACCCTCCCAGAAGCATCTGCCGGACATCATGGTTTCCGTGCGCCAGCTCTTCGGCATTGATACGGATATACAGGTGCCGGCTTTTTCGCAGAAGCAGGACAACGTGCCGGACATTGACGATGTTTACCGCTTCGACAAAAAAACCACGCTCGCCATCCTCGCCGGTTTCGCCCACAACCGGCGCGTGATGATACAGGGCTATCACGGCACCGGCAAATCCACGCATATCGAGCAGGTGGCGGCGCGGCTCAACTGGCCGTGCGTCCGCATCAACCTCGACAGTCATATCAGCCGCATCGACCTGATCGGCAAGGACGCCATCGTGATTAAAGAGGGCAAGCAGATGACCGAGTTCAAGGAAGGTCTCCTGCCCTGGGCGCTGAAAAATCCGGTGGCGCTGGTGTTCGACGAGTACGACGCGGGCCGCCCCGACGTGATGTTCGTTATCCAGCGCGTGCTGGAAACCGACGGCCGGCTGACGCTGCTCGACCAGAACGAAGTCATCCGCCCGCATCCGGCTTTCCGCCTTTTCTCGACGACCAATACCATCGGCCTCGGCGATACGACCGGCCTGTATCATGGCACGCAGCAGATCAATCAGGGGCAGATGGACCGCTGGAACATCGTCGCCAGCCTCAATTACCTGCCGGATGCGGAGGAAATCAATATCGTCCTCGCCCGCGTCCCCGCCTATAAAACCGACGAAGGGCAAAGAACCGTCGCCGCGATGGTGCGCATGGCCAACCTGACGCGCAAGGGATTCATCTCCGGCGACCTCTCCACCGTCATGTCCCCCCGCACCGTCATCAACTGGGCGGAGAACACCCAGATCATGGGCGACATCGACTTCGCCTTTACCTTGACCTTCCTCAACAAATGCGACGACCTCGAAAAAGCGATTGTAGCGGAATATTACCAGCGGTGTTTTGATCGGGCGCTGGTGAAGCCGTAGTAAGGAGCCTACGAATGGGCAAACCTTTAAAATTGTCATTACTTTTGCTTGCCATCATGCTGCTGATGCCGACAACTTCTTGGGCTGACGTAAATTATACATTCATAAAAATAACGTGCGATCCTAAGTCAAATACGGCGACTATACGAGCATTATACGTCATGAATGAAGTGGGGGAAAAGAAATCTAAGATTCTTGAAAAGGGAACTTATTATCTGAGCGATATTACAAAAAATAGAAAGTATGGTATAAGCAAGAAAATAAAAGCCTGCAACTTTGGTTACGGCCAAACCGTTTCATTCACAGCACAGGAGAGTAGAGAACACCCAAGGGCTAACAGGCTTATGCTATCCTTGAATAATAAGGAAGAAGGTGGGTATCCGCTTGCATGGGGTCAGTGGACTCTCGAAATCCATGCGCTTGGTTCAGGCCAATTCGATCTGCACAAATGCTTTGATGAGCCCACTGGCATAGGGCCGCAATGTGAAAGTGGGTCTATTTCTGCTGATAAAATTGTAAAACCTTTATCCCAGCCGATTCAAAAAACAATAGGGGTTCTACATGACTGATTCTGAATCTATCCGGGATAATATCACAGAACAGCTTGGATCAAACAACGACATAAACATGTCCCGGCTTCCGCCGGAATGACAAAGAGGTAAAGAGTGACCGACACCCATGACCCCGTTGAAAACTTCAAGCACGCGACAGAGTCCACCGCGCGGGCGCTGTCGGGGCGGGAGGATGTGGAGGTGGTGTTTGGCGGGCATATCGCGGAGCTGAGCGGCAAGACTCTCCGCCTCCCCGCCCTGCCGAAACAGATGGATGACAGCCTGACGCCGTATATCCGCGGACTGGCGGACGGCATGGCGCTCAAACTGCATTATCACGATGCGGCGCTGTATCAGCGCTGGATGCCCGCCGACCCGTGCGCGCAGGCGGCGTATCAGGCGCTGGAGGAAGCGCGGATCGAGGCTATCGGCACGGAGCATTACCCCGGCGTGGCAACCAATATCGAAGCGGCTCTGCGGCAGGACACGCGCCAGCAGAAGCTGGATCAGGTCACCGGCATGGATGATGCGCCACTGAGCGAGGCGCTGCGCTTTCTCGCCCGTGAGGATTTCACCGGACGCAAAACGCCGAAGGAAGCGCAGAAACTGCTCAAGGCCTGGAAGCCGTGGATCAAGGAGCATCTCGGTAATGACGGGCTGGAGCAGCTGAAAAAATCGCTGCACGATCAGGACGCTTTCGCCCGCCTGACGCACCAGCTGATCGACAAAATGGAGATGCCGGTCACGTTGGCCGAGCCCCCGCCTCCCACCGATGCCGGCGACGAGAAAGAAGACAAAAAAGGTCAGGGCCGCGAAAAAAAAGCCGATGAAAAAGCCTCCGCCGAAGGTTCCCCGCCCGTCGGCATGAGCGAAGACGACATGGGCGAAATGGCGGAGCAGGACGCCGAAATGCAGGAAGGCTTTGATCTGGAGGAACAGGGCGACGCCGAAGATGCCGCGGATAGCACCACAGCTCGCCGCAATGCCCCCAAGGATGCCGCCAACGCGCTGTTCGGCAATTATAAAATCTATACGGCGCAGTTTGACGAGGTCATCGGCGCCAAGGATTTGTGCGATGCCGAGGAACTTCAGAAACTCCGCAAACTGCTGGACAAGCAGCTGGTCCATTTGCAGGGCATCATCACGCGGCTGGCCAACCGTCTACAGCGGAAACTGATGGCGCAGCAGACCCGCTCGTGGAATTTCGACCTTGAGGAAGGCATCCTCGACAGCTCCCGCCTCAGCCGCATCGTCGCCAACCCCTATTATCCCGTCACCTACAAGCAGGAAAGCAATACGGCATTCCGCGATACGATTGTGACCTTGCTCATCGACAATTCCGGCTCGATGCGCGGACGGCCGATCACCATTGCGGCGATGAGCACCGACATTCTCGCCCGCACACTGGAGCGCTGCGGCGTACAGGTGGAAATTCTCGGCTTCACCACCCGCGCCTGGAAAGGCGGTGCGGCGCGTGAAAAATGGCTGTCCGATGGTAAGCCCGCAATCCCCGGACGCCTCAACGACCTGCGCCATATCATCTACAAGGACGCCGAAAGCCCGTGGCGGCATACGCGCGCCAATCTGGGGCTGATGCTGCGCGAAGGGCTGCTAAAGGAAAATATCGACGGCGAGGCTCTCCTCTGGGCCTATAACCGCTTGATGAGGCGTCCGGAGCAGCGCAAGATCCTGATGGTTATTTCCGACGGCGCGCCTGTCGATGACTCGACCTTGTCGGCCAATCAGGGCAGCTATCTGGAAGAACACCTGCGCCGCGTCATCGACTGGATCGAGACCAAAACGGAAGTGCAGCTCATCGCCATCGGCATCGGCCACGACGTTACCCGCTACTACCGCCGCGCCGTCACGCTGGTCGACGCCGAGGACCTCGGCGGCGCCATCACCGAGAAACTGGCGGAACTGTTTGACGAAAAGCCTTTAAAACCGCGAAAAAAGAGGATTCATTGAAAGGGGCAGCTTTCTTTGCTACCCTGTTCTTGTCATTCCCGCGAAGGCGGGAATCCATAAGCGCTATCGTGAGGATGGACCCCCGCCTTCGCGGGGGTGACACAGTAGGGTAACCATCACAATGTCAGACCACAAAATCCACAAACCCAAAACGATCAGCGGCTTTCCGGAATGGCTGCCGGAGTATCGCGCCGTGGAATTGCAGTGGATGGATAAAATCCGCAAGGTGTTCGAGAGCTACGGCTTCTGCTCCATCGAAACGCCCTCGGTTGAAGAGATTGAGGCGCTGACGGCCAAGGGCGGCGAAACGGAAAAAGAAATTTATACGCTGGGACGGCTGCATGCGGACGAAAACGATAAAGACGCCCGCCTCGCCCTGCATTTCGACCTGACCGTGCCTATGGCGCGCTATGTGGCGCAGCACTTTAACGAGCTGGTTTTCCCGTTCAAGCGCTACCAGATTCAGAAGTCATGGCGCGGCGAGCGTCCGCAAAAGGGCCGCTTCCGCGAGTTCTACCAGTGCGATATTGACGTCGTGAATGTCGATAGCCTGCCGCTGCACTTCGATGCCGAGCTGCCAGCGGTGATGTATGCGGCCTA
>JAHFPI010000189.1 GCA_023266795.1 Rhodospirillales bacterium | reverse complement strand
TCGGTCGAGATCTATCAGGCCTATGCGGATTATCACGACATGATGGGCCTGACCGAGCGCCTCATCGAGGGCGCGGTCAAGGCGACGCATGACGGCTCCACCAAGGTTAAATTCGGCGAGCACGACATCGACTTCAAGGCGCCGTGGCCGCGCAAGACCATGACGCAGCTGGTGCAGGAAAAAACCGGCATCGACTTCATGAAAATCCCCGACGCCGGCGCCGCAACGATCGCCGCCGAAAAAGCCGGCGTTGCCATCAAGCCCGGCGCGAACTGGGGCGACGTGGTCGCGGCGGTGTTCGAGGACAAAGTGGAAGGCGCCCTCATCCAGCCCGTCCATGTCACTGACCTGCCCAAGGACATCTCGCCGCTGGCGAAAGTCCACCGCAGCAACCCCGTGCTGACCGAGCGCTTCGAAAGCTACGTCAACGCCTGGGAAATCGCCAACGCGTTCTCGGAGCTGAACAGCCCCTTCGACCAGCTCGACCGCTTCAAAAAACAGGTCGAGGCGCGCGAGGGCGGCGACGAGGAAGCGCAGATGCTAGATGCGGATTACGTCGAGGCGCTGGAATACGGGCTGCCGCCCACGGCCGGCCTCGGCATCGGCATCGACCGCCTCGTCATGCTGCTGACCAACTCGCAAAGTATCCGCGACGTCATCGCCTTCCCGACGCTCAGGCAGCATAAGTAGCAACTGCGTCATTCCCGCGAAGGCGGGAATCCATGAGAACCACCGGTGAAGATGGACCCCCGCCTTCGCGGGGGTGACACATTGTTTTACTAACCAACTGTAAAATAACAAAAATTTCTAATTGACTTATGGTAATTTAATGTTATTATCTTATGGAATTATTATGGGAGTGTATGCCCTTGTTCGAAACACCTGAATTTAAAGCCCTGTCTGCAGCCGACAGGATCTGGGCGAAGGGGCTTACCCGGGAGATAGCCGGCAACGCGCTGATCGAATGCGCGTCGGAAAATAATACTGTCCGCACCGCATACATCATCGGGACTTTTTATTCCACCAAGTACGATGACGATAAGGGCCTGAAGGCACACGCTGTGCGGACGGCGATCGGCGAAGCCATCCGGAAGGACGCGCCCGATTCACTGGAATTGCTGCTCAAATCTTTCGGCCCTCCCTGGCTAACGGAAAACAGCTGGAGCTGCAGCCACTATATATTCCCGTTGTTCAGCTGCGCCGCCGAAATGAAATCAGCAACGGCTTTTGAGACGCTCATCGCATGGCAGGCAGAAAAATTTGGCGGTAACGGCTGTTCTGTTGTGGATGTCGCCAATCTCGCCGCCCACTATGACCCTGAGGGCTTGCTGCCTTCCGCGCTGGATTACGCCGAGTCCATTAAGAGAAAATCCGCTGCTCTGAACGGCGTCCTCGATATTGCCGCAGAAAATGACGACAGGAAAAAGCTCGACCTGATGCTGGCGCGGGGTGCGGACATTCATCATGACAAAGGCGCCGTGCTGTACGCCGCCGCCAAAGCAGACCGGCAGGACATGGTCGATTACCTGCTGTCAAAAGGCGCTGCGGCAGACCTGACGGCCTATGGCAGCGAGATCATCGAGAAGCTGCGCGAAAATAGCGCCCCCGCCTCCGCCGTGCTGTACATGGAAGGCCTGTACGAAAAAACCATCGTGCGGCAAAATAACGTCAAGCAGGAAGAGAAGCGCTTCTCGCTCGTGGGTCCCGATATTCTCGCGGAGACGCTGCCCCTGCCCTCCGGCGGCACGCTCACACTGATGTTCAATTTCGCCACAAGGCAGCAGATCGTCACGACGCAGGAGTCGTCGGGCGCAGCGCTGCAGGTTGTCAGTTTTTCCGCCATCGAGGATCCCGAAGCCATCGAGCGCGCCGCGCAGAAGTTCATCGAGCTCGGCGGCGACCCCAAGAAGACCGAGACGCCGAAAATCAGGAACGGCAGCCATCTTTAGGGTCAGCAATTTCTCCGGTCTGCCCTGTCGCGGCGGCGGCATAAGTAAGTTTGAATGAAGTCACGAAGCTGTCGCCCCCGCGCAGGCGGGGGCCCATCCTCACTAACGGTGCTAATGGATTCCCGCCTTCGCGGGAATGACAGTGGAGCTTAAATCCCGAGGCCTTTTTTAGGGTTATAAAGCTCGCTCTTCCAGTCAGAGACGACGTCCTTTATTCCCAGACCCGCAAACGCCGCCAGCACCAGAGAGGCGCCGCAAACGATCGGGGCCGCAGCCACAGTCGCCGCAGCCATAACCCCGCAGGTCGCCACTAAAGCCGCATTCGCAGCCGCAAGCTCAACGAGAGATTTTTTCTCTGAAGTGTAATTGAACATGCTGGATAGTTTATTTTTAAACGACATTTTAAAATCTCCGTTTATTTGTTTGTTTAAAGGCCGGGATTGCTTTTCTTCACCGCGCGATGCTGTCTCCATCTCAATATATTATTCGATGCCATATTGATATAAGTGGACGCAAAAAAACCGGCCAATGCTGCTGAAGCTGGAACAGTTGCTGTAAAAGCAGCGACCCCCAGCGTTACGGCGACGGCCACTTCGAGTACAGCCATTTTACCACTATGGCTATTAAACACGTCTGACAGTTTAACGGCCGACAACTTGTTTTTAGCGTTTTCTTTGAATGACATTTTTATCTCCGTTTTATTTACACAGTTTAAAGCCCGGGACTATTTTTCTTCGCCGCCCGCTGTTTTTTCCATTCATCAAAAGATTTCGTCGCCAGAAATGCTTGCCCAACCGCTGAAGCGCCCCAACATACTGCCGCAAATGGAACAGCGGGGGTTGAAAAGACAAGCGCCGTGGCGACGCCTGCGCCCAATACACCAACAACCGCCATTTTACCGCGACGGTGATCGTAGTCGCCTATAGTTGCGTTGAACACGTCCGACAATTTTTTTCTAAATGACATTTTAGGTTCCTCTTTTGTTTTCTGTTAATTTAAAGGCCGGGATTATTCTTCTTTGCCGCCCGCTCTTTTCTCACTTCCAAGGCATCAAGCGCCGCCATCCCGCCCCAGCCGATTGCACATACAGCCGCCAAAGGGGTCGTCACAACGGCCAAAGCTGCAAAGGCGGCGCAAAAGCCCGCTTCCAAACCCATTCTTAGCGGCTTGCGCTTTCTCAGATAATTACCATTAAACACTTCAGACAGCGTTCCTTTAGCTGCCGATAATTTTTCCTTGGCGTTTTCTTTGAATGACATTTTTATTTCCTCTGTGCTTTCTGATTCGTGTGCCAGTCTATCCCTTCATAAAAAATATGCAAACTAAATAATTATGGCATCTATTTTGTCGTACATTATCAATTTGATAGCCGTTGTGTTTTATTATTATGTTAAATTATGGATAACTCTGGACGCTCAACGTGCCCCGTGGTACGAATTTGGCTATTCCCTTTACCGAAATATATCCCCCGTGAGGTAGAACAATGACCGTCGAAAAGAAAACGATCCGCAGCGATATCCCCGGCAGCCATGTATTTCTCAACGGCAACGTCGGCTACGTCGGCTCCACGGCAGACGAAGCCCGCCGCCTTGTGGTCGCGCGCGACATCTCCCTCAGCGGCCAGATCGGCTCATGCAACTATCTGGTGATCGAGGGTGTGGTTCAGGCCGAGACCTTTGCCGCCCGCCGGATGGACATTCTGGAATCAGGTTTCTTCTGCGGTCTGGCTGAAGTGCAGGAATGCGTCATCGCCGGCCGTTTCGAGGGCAGGCTCTC
>JAHFPI010000027.1:2714-13551 GCA_023266795.1 Rhodospirillales bacterium | reverse complement strand
CGGTGCTGAAGAAAAAAGCCGAGCCCGTCAAAGGCAGCGTCACCGCCGAACTGCGCAAACTGATGGACGACATGCTCGATACGATGTACGCCTGCGACGGCATCGGGCTGGCCGCGCCGCAGGTGGGCGTCTCCAAGCGCATCCTTGTGCTGGACATCAACCAGCCGCGCGGCAAGGACCTGACGCCGGCGGAACGCCGCACCAAGCCGCAGTGCTTCATCAACCCGGAAATCCTCTGGGCTTCGGAAGACCTGCGCATTTACAACGAAGGCTGCCTCTCCGTCCCCGGCCAGTATGCCGACGTCACGCGCCCCGACAAAGTGAAGGTGAAATACATCGATTACGACGGCAAGACACATGAGATCGAGGCCGACACTCTGCTCGCCACCTGCCTGCAGCACGAGATGGACCATCTCGACGGCATTTTATTCGTCGACCATCTCTCCACGCTCAAGCGCGACATCCTGATGCGCAAGCTCAAAAAATTCACCAAAGAGAACGAAGAAGACATGGTGAAAAGCCATATCCTCTGACCCCGCATGAACCAGCCGCTGAAAATCGCCTTTATGGGCACGCCGGAATTCTCCGTCACAGTGCTGGATGCGCTGGCGGCGGCGGGGCATGAGATCGTCTGCGTCTATTGCCAGCCGCCGCGCCCCGCAGGGCGCGGGCACAAGCTCCATCCCTCGCCGGTGCAGCGCCGCGCCGAAGAGCTGAACATCCCCGTCCGCACCCCGCGCAGCTTCAAAAAAGACGCTGACGCGCGGCGCGACTTCGCCGCGCTCAAACTGGATGCCGCCGTGGTCGCCGCCTACGGATTAATTCTGCCGCAGGAGGTGCTGGACGCGCCCAAGTATGGCTGCATCAATATCCATGCGTCGCTGCTGCCGCGCTGGCGCGGGGCGGCGCCCATCCAGCGCGCCATCCTCGCGGGCGACACCGAAACCGGCATCTGCATCATGCAGATGGACAAGGGACTCGACACCGGCGACGTGCTGCTGCGCGGCACGGTGCCGATCACCCCCGTCACCACAGCCGACCGGCTGCATGACACGCTCGCCGCCGAAGGCGCGGAACTTATTGTCGAAACCCTGCGCCTGATCGCCGCCGGCACCCCGCCCGTGCCGCAGCCGCAGGAAGAAACCGGCGCCACTTATGCCGCGATGCTGACCAAGGAAGACAGCAAAATAGACTGGACGCAGCCCGCCGAAACCATCGAGCGCCAGCTCCGCGCCCTGCATCCGTTGTGGTGCATGTACAACGGCCAGCGGCTGAAGGTGCTAGAGGCGGCGGTTGAAAAGCGGCACGGAGCGCCGGGAGAAATCCTCGGCCGCGGCGCGAAGGCGCCTGATATTTGTTTAGCGCCGGAACGGCGCGGGCTGGTCGTCGCCTGCGGCAAGGACGCGCTGCTGCTGAAATGCGTCCAGCCGCAGGACCGCAAGCCGATGGACGGCATTTCCTTCATGAACGGCATGCACCTGAATGTCGGGGATAGGCTGTCATGACCAGCCTCCCTGTCATCCTGAGGAAGCGCAGCGACCGAAGGATCTCCCCACTATTGATTAACGGAGGGAGATCCTTCGCTACGCTCAGGATGGCAGTAAAGGGTTTATCATGACCCAGCGCTGGAAGCTCACCATCGAATATGACGGCACGAACTTTGTCGGCTGGCAGCGGCAGGAGAACGGCCCCTCGATCCAAGGCTGCATGGAAAAAGCGATTTTCGACTTTTGCGGCGAGGAAGTGGTTTTGCGCGCGGCGGGGCGCACCGATGCCGGCGTGCATGCGGTCGGTCAGGTTGCGCACTTCGACCTTGAAAAAGACGCCGACGAAAAAATCGTCAGCGGCGCGATCAACGCGCACCTCCGTCCGCATCCGATCTCGGTCGTGAAGGCCGAAAAAGCGTCATCAAGTTTCCATGCGCGTTTCGGCGCGGCCTACCGCGTCTATTGCTACAAAATTTTAATGAACCGCTGGGCGTCGCCGGCGCTGGAAGCGCCCTACGTCTGGCATGTCGGGCGCGACCTCGACGTCTCCGCCATGCAGGCGGCGGCGCAGCACCTGCTCGGCACGCACGACTTCACCAGCTTCCGCGCGGCGGAGTGTCAGGCCAAATCGCCCGTCCGCACCATGGACCGGCTCGACGTGACCGAGACCACATACAACCTCAGCTTCGGGCGGCACCTCGAAATCCGCGCCGAGGCCAAATCGTTCCTGCATCACCAGATCCGCAATATCGTCGGCACGCTGAAACTCGTCGGCGAAGGCAAGTGGGGGCCGGAGCGCGTCAAGCGCGCGCTGGAAGCCAAAGACCGCACCATGGCCGGCCCGATGGCTCCCGCCTCCGGGCTTTATTTCGTGCGAGTCGATTATAAAGGCGACGGGTCCGCCGATTCTGCGCGGGATGCTTCTGCATAGGAAAAACATTTTTTACGCTATTTCAAATGGTTAGCAAAAAATACGCCGTTCATATTCATAATCATTGACGCCAGCGCAGGCATTATGCTAAAAACATCAGGCAAAACAACATCATCACACAGGAGACACTCATGGGATTCAATCTGAAAGACATTAAGGACAAGGCCAAGAAAGCGCTGGAAGACGCACAGCCCTATCTGGATCTGGCAAAAGCAGAAGCTGCTTCTTTAAAAGCCGATGCTGAAGCCGCCGCAAAAGATGTCAGCAAAGCCGTGGACAAAAAACTGCAGGAACTGACGGCGCCTGAAGCTCCCGCAAAAGACGACAAAGGCTTCACCGACGGCCCGAACCTCGGCAAGCCGGATATGTCTTCCAAGCACGATGTCCTGAAAGATTTCTTCAGCGACGAAGGAACGCCCGCTCCTGACAAAACTGCCGAAGAAAAAACGGCGAAGCCGAAGGCACGCAAACCCCGCGCTCCTAAAAACAAGCCCGGCGTCTAAAAACTTTCCCTGAATTCCTGCACACACAGGAAAAAACCCCCGCCTGATTTTTCAGCGCGGGGGTTTTGTTTTGTTCTCCCTACTTGTCACCCCTGCGAAAGCAGGGGCCTAGTCGGGTCTTTTGAATTTAATTAAACAAAGAAAAACACCAACTGGATCCCTGCTTTCGCAGGGATGACAATGGGTGGGGTTATTTCTTCTTCCTGGTGCCGTCGGGATCGACCCAGCCGATGTTGCCGTCCTTGCGGCGGTAGACCATGTTGAGGCCGCTGTGCTTGGCGTTGCGGAACAGCAGCGCGGGCAGACCGCCCAGCTCGAGGCGCATCACGGCGTCAGCGACGGCCAGCGTCAGCACCGGCATTTCCATTTCGGCGATCACCGCCGGTTCCGTACCACCCTCGGCTTCGTTCTCGTCGGGCTTGAGAGTGGTATAGTTGGCGGTCAGCTCTTCGGGCTGGGTCTTGCGGTGGTCGCGGAGTTTGTCTTTGTAACGGCTCAGGCGCTTGCCCGCCGCCTTGGCCGCGACATCGAACGCGGGATAGGGATCGTCCGCCTCATGCTCGGTCTGCAGCACGATGCCGCCGCCGACGTGGATGGAGATGTCCGCCTTGAAAAGATGGTTTTTTTCCTTGGAAAAAATCACCGTGGCTTCGATCGGGTCGCGGAAATATTTTTTGGCCGTATGCGAGAGCTGCTCCTGAACGTGCGCACGCAGGGCGTCGCCCACATCGAGGTGTTTGCCTTTTACTGTCAATTGCATGATATGCGCCTTTTTGTTAGGGATTCGTTACCCCCCTTATAGCCCATCCCGCCTTAAAATCAAGTTAACGGCGGTCAAAAAACGGCTATTTTCCTTGATTCTTGAGCTTCCGGCGCTGGACGGAGGAAGGTATTTTCATAGCCTCGCGGTATTTGGCGACGGTGCGGCGCGCAATGTCGATTCCCGCCTTTTTCAGGGCCTCGACCAGATCGTCGTCGGACAGGACGGCGGCGGGGTCTTCGGCGTCGAGCAGGGTTTTCAGCCGCGCCTTGACGGCTTCCGAGGAGAATTCCGCCGCGCCGTCCGAACCGGAGACGCCGCTGCTGAAAAAATATTTCAGCTCGAACACGCCGCGCGGCGTGCCGAGGTATTTATTGGTGGTGACGCGGCTGACGGTGCTTTCGTGCATGCCGATGATCTCGGCGATGTCCTTCAGCACCAGCGGCTTGAGGAATTCGACGCCGTAATTAAAAAAATCCTCCTGCTGCAAAATAAGCTCGCCCGCCACTTTCATGATCGTCTGCGCCCGCTGGTCCATCGCCCGCACCAGCCAGTTGGCGGTATTGAGCTGTTCGGCCAGATATTCTTTGTCTTTTTTGGCTTTGGCGTTCTTGCTGATCTCGGCGTAATAGGTCTGGTTGACCAGCACGCGCGGCAGGGTCTCGCTGTTCAGCTCCACCGCCCAGCCGCCGCCTTTGCTTTTGGGCAGCGGCTTCATGAACACGTCGGGAATGACCGTCTGCGACACGAAGTGGTCGAAGTTCAGCGCCGGTTTCGGGTCGAGCGACTTGATCTCGCCAATCATCTCTTTCAGGTCTTCCTCATCGACGCCGCAAAGGGTGCGCAGTTTTTTCAGGTCGTGGCTCGCCAGCACATCGAGATTTTGCAGCAGCTTTTCCATGGCCGGATCAAGCCGGTTCAGCTCGCGCAGCTGCAATGCCAGGCATTCGCTGAGGTTGCGGGCAAAAATGCCGGCGGGATCGAGCTGCTGCAAGCGTGCAAGGATTCCTTCGATGCGCGCAACGTCGCAGCCCAGCCGCTCGGCCAGCGGCTGCAAGGGCGCACGGAAATACCCCGACTCGTCAAGATAATCGACCATCAGCGTGGCGATGGCGCGCTCCTTGTTGTCGGTGAAATCGAGGTGGATCTGGTCGAGAAGGTGGTCGCGCAGCGTGGCCGTGGCGGCCATGTTGTCTTCAAAATTATAATCGTTGTCGTCGAACTTCAGGTTGCCGCCCGCGCCGACGCCGGACAGGGTGGAGCGGGAATAATCGTAGTCCTCGGCCGCGCCGCCGCCCGATTTTTCGCTGAAGCCCTCGCCGGTATCCAGCTCGCGCTCGCCGCTGCCGCCTTCCGCAGATGAAGAGGCGTCTTCGGCGGCGGAAGAGCTGCTGTCCATGACGGAGGTTTCCGTCGGCTCGCCCTGCTCTCCTGCGGCCTGCTCCGGCGCGGGGCCATCGTCGCGCTCCAGCAGGGGATTTTTCTCCAGTTCGGCTTCGATGTATTCTGCCAGCTCAAGATTCGACAATTGCAGCAGCTTGATCGCCTGCTGCAGCTGCGGCGTCATGCTCAGGGTCTGACCCTGCTTTATATCCATCCGCTGGTTAATCGCCATGACTATGCTCCCTGTCCGAAGGATAGCATTTTTAGGGGAAAAATGTAACCTGTCGTCCCTGCGAAAGCAGGGATCCAGTCGGGTCTTTACGATAAAAAAAACGCCAACTGGGCCCCTGCTTTCGCAGGGGTGACGGTTATTTTATTACAAACTGAACTTTTCGCCGAGATAGACGCGGCGGACGTCCTTATGGGCAACGATCTCGGAGGGTTTGCCCTCCATCAGCACCTGGCCGCCGTGCAGGATATAGGCGCGGTCGACAATATCCAGCGTATCCCGGACGTTATGATCGGTGATCAGCACGCCGATATTGCGGTTTTTCAGGTGCTTGACGAGGTCGCGGATGTCGGCGACCGCGATCGGGTCGATGCCCGCCAGCGGCTCGTCGAGCAGGATGAAATGCGGATGCGAAGCCAGCGCCCGCGCGATTTCCACGCGGCGGCGCTCTCCGCCGGACAACGCAATGGCGGGGGTCAGGCGCAGGTGGCTGATGGAAAATTCGGCCAGCAGCTCCTCCAGCATATGTTCGCGGCGGTGATAGTCTTCCTCGACGACCTGCAGGACGGAGCGGATGTTGTCCTCCACGTTCAGGCCGCGAAAGATCGATGATTCCTGCGGCAGGTAGCCGATGCCCATGCGGGCGCGGCGGTACATCGGCAGGCGGGTGATGTCCTTGCCGTCGAGAGAGATGGTGCCGCTGTCGCCGTCGATCAGGCCGGTGACGATATAAAAACAGGTGGTCTTGCCCGCGCCGTTCGGCCCCAGCAGCCCGACCGCCTCGCCGCGTTTGACGGTCAGCGATACGTCACGCAGCACGGGGCGGCGCTTGTAGCGCTTCATCAGATGCTCCACCACCAGCCCCGGCGGGCTGGAGATAAGTTTCGGCTCGGCTGATTTTGTTCCCGTCGTCACTATTTCTGGCCTTCCTGCTTTGGAAAAAACATGCCTTTTACGCGGCCCTCGGTCTCGGCATTGCCCGCCCCTGATAATCGGCTAATTCCGGTCACCATGTCAACGTCGGCGCGGGTGCCTTCCAGCCAGTTCTCGCCCTGGAGAATCCGCACTTTTCCGGTCAGCACGGCGGTCTGCGCCGGTATATTGTAGACGCCGTTGTCCCCCGTGGCCGTTTCCTTGGCGGTTTTGAGAGTAATATGGCCCGCGCCGGTGATTTTATCGGCAGTCATTTTACCCGTAGCGTCCTTTACGAAATAGGCGTTCAGCGCCTCCGCCGTCAGCACATCCGCGCCGCGCACCGCCGTCGCCTGTCCGGTCGCGGTCATTTTGTTTTCCGCGCCGAAAAACTCGATCTTTTCCCGCGCCGTCAGCACGTCGTCGCCGGTGGTGATTTTCAGGTTATTGCCGGTCATCACCGCGTTGCCGGTTTTGACGTCATAGACCGCATGTTCGCCGGTGGCGACATAAGGGGGTGACGTGATCGTCACATGGCCGTCCGCCTCCAGCGTGGAAATATCCGTCATACCCTGATCGTCGTTATAACGGGCGGTTAGCGTGTCGCTGGTGATCCGCAGCACGCCCTGCGTCACGACAACGTCCTTGCGGGCGGTATAGGTTTTAGCCTTGCGGTTCCATTCCAGCGATTTTGCGGCGGAAATCGCGACCGGCTGGCCAGAAGCAGAGGCTACGGGTGTTGCGGCAAAGGCTGCGCTGTTTAAAATAAACAGAGCTATAAATATCGCCACCCCCGCGCAGGCGGGGGTCTGGTCCGTCGACGCAAGACGACCTTTATAAAAGCGCTGCGCGCGGGCCGGATCCCCGCCTGCGCGGGGATGGCGACAGATTAAAATAAGAAAAGCCTTCTTCATCCGCGCTCCTTTTTGAAGGAGAGTTTGAAAAATGTCAGCGTGGCGGGGCCGCCGAATACGATCAGGTCGCCCTGATCCTCCACGGACAGGCTCGCCGCCGTGATGGTGCCCATCGGCCCCTGCGCGTTCACCGGCAGGCCGGTAACGGCGGTTTTTTGTTTCAGGTTGATCTGCAGATCCTGTGCATGCATCTCGTAGCCGCTGTCGTGAAAGACCGTCACGTCGTCCTTCAGCGTCAGGCGCTCGGCCTTGTGGTCGAAAGAGCCGTTCTTCGCCTTGACGGCGACCCATGTCTTGTCCTGCAACGTGATGTCGGCGACCGGATTGTCAAACAGCACGCTGTCCGGCGCATTCATGGCGCGGACGGCTTTATCGGCGGTCACGGTATAAGGGCGGCCCTGCTCGTCCATGCCTTCGTATTTTGCCTGTATCAGCTCGATCTGGCCGGGCGTGGTTTTTTCCTCCTTGGGCAGCGTGGCCAGCGGCTGCTGCGGCGTCACGGAGAGACGCGTAATCAGGATGCCGACAATCGCCAGCGCGATCAGCGGCAGGATGAACTTCAGCGTCCAGACAAACCAGGAATGCCCCCGGCCAAAGGTCTGCAGGCGGCGCGGGGTGTAGTTGGTAAAAGTCACGCGAAGCCCGCCCGCAGGCAGTCATGGATATGCAGCAGGCCGACGGGCTTGCCCGCCGTATCCACCACCAAGAGGCAGGTGATTTTGCGGAAGGTGTTTTTCAGGTCGTTCATCATCGCCATCGCTTCCGCCACCAGCGCGTCGGCGGGGGCGGTTTTCGGATTGCGGGTCATGATGTCCTTGGCGGTCTTGGTCAGGATGTCGGCGCTGAGCTTGCGGCGAATATCGCCGTCGGTGATGATCCCCGTCAGCAGCCCCTGCGCGTCGGTCAGCCCGATACAGCCGAAACCCTTGGCGCTGATGATGGCGATGGCCTCGGAGACGGGAACATTTTCGGAAGCGAGCGGAACCTGCTCGCCCTTATGCATGATCTCGGACACTTTCATCAGTTGCTGGCCGAGCTTGCCGCCGGGATGGAACACCTTGAAATCTTTTTCGCTGAAGCCTTTTTTCTCCAGCAGCGTCACGGCCAGCGCGTCGCCCAGCGCCAGCGTCAGCGTGGTCGAGGTGGTGGGCGCGAGGCCGTTCGGGCAGGCTTCCGGGCAGGGCGGCAGCAGCAGCGTGATGTCGGCGCGCGTCGCCAGCGTGGACGCCGGGCGGCTGGTGACGCCGATCAGCGGAATAGCGAAGCGGCGGGTGTATTCGATCAGGTCGTTCAGCTCTTTCGCCTCGCCGGAATTGGACAGCGCGAGGACGATGTCGCCCCGCACGATCATGCCCATGTCGCCGTGGCTGGCTTCCGCCGGATGCACGAAAAAAGCGGGTGTGCCGGTCGAGGCGAAAGTGGCGGCGATTTTCTTGCCGATGTGCCCGCTCTTACCCATGCCCGTCACCACCACACGCCCCTCGGCGGTGGAGATCATTTCAACGGCCTGCAAAAAACCGTCGTTCAGGAAACGCGACAGCTCCAGCAGCGCCTTGCCTTCGGTTTCCAGCACCCGGATGGCGGTGGAGAGGCCCGTTTTCGGGCCGGCTTCGGAAAGCTTCACAATGGTCATGGGTTCACCCTTTTTTATACTTATACTGCCATCCCGGCGGCGCGCACTAGCGTGACGAGGGATCTTGTATAACACGCGCAGATAATTAGCAAATTCATATATTTATGTCAATTTATTTATTGACAAGGTACGCGCCGGAGGGCAAAGTGCTTTCTGCCCAAACTAGCTGATTTTAAAGATTTTTTCATGCCCCATCATCAAAGAAAACGTCAGCCTCCCCGCGCTTCGGAGGTGTACACGTTCCTCAAGGACCACTTCGGCAAAACGCCGGGGCTGGTTTTCGGGGCGTTTTTCTGCATGTCGCTGGCGGCGGTGGTCAACGTCATGACGCCGCTGGTCTGGGCGTGGTTCGTCAATACGGCGGCGGCGGAACTGCACACGCGCAGCCTCGAGAAAATTCTCTGGCCCATCCTGACGCTCGTGAGCCTGAGCATCTTCGCCCATATCGTCACCCGCACCGCGCATTTCATCAACTGCTATACCGACACCCGCGTCCATGCCGAGATCGCGGCGGATTCCGTCCGCTACGTCCACAGCTTCGAGACGGAATGGCACACCAACACGTTCGCCGGCTCGATCGTCACGGCGATCAAGCGCGGGCGCTCGGCGGCGCACCGCATCTTCGATACGCTGTGCTACGAATTCTGGCCGGCCTTTATCGCCGTCATCGGCAGCATCTTCCTCGCGTGGCAAAAGTCCCCCGTGATTGCGGGCGCGCTGATTATTTATGCCATCATCTTCACGGCCTTCAGCGTATTCATCAGCCTCAAATACGTCGCGCCGAAAAACAGGGTTTATGCCGACGAGGACAGCCGCCTCGGCGGCACCATCGCCGACAGCGTGACGGGCTACGCCGCCGTGAAAGCGTCCGGCGCCGAAACGCACGAATACGTCCGCATCCAAACCGCCGCCAACCGCTTCGCCACGGCGGCGCGCACCGCGTGGATCCGCGCCAATATGCTGGCCCTGAGCCAGAACGTGGTCATCAACATCGGGCGCTTTGCCGCCGGCGTCATCGCCGCCTATTACTGGAGCGAGGGTAAGTTTTCCGCCGGCGACGTGATGTTCGTCCTGATGAACCAGCGCGTGATGGCGGATTATCTCGACGGCATCGGCAACCGCCTCCGCGAAATCATCGAATCCGTCAATGACCTCGAGGAAGTCGTGACCTGGAAGAACCGCAAGCCGCTGATCGCCAATCTTGCCAAAACGGATGTGTCCGGCTTCCCGAATTTTTCCCTCAAATTCGAGGACGTGACGTTCAGGTATTCGGGCCAGACCAAGAACGCGATCGAGGACTTCAACCTTGAAATACAGCCCGGCGAGAAAGTCGCGCTGGTCGGGAAAACCGGCAGCGGCAAGAGCACGCTGTTCAAGCTGCTGCACCGCTACTACACCCCGCAGCAGGGCACCATCAGCATCGACGGCATCAACATCGAGGACGCCGACCTGCCCGACCTGCGCCGCCAGATGGCCCTCGTCTCGCAGGAGCCCGTCCTTTTCCACCGCAGCCTCGCCGAAAATATCGCCTATTCCCACCATGACGCCACGCCGGAGCAGATCAAAAAGGCGGCGGCCATGGCGCAGATCGCCGACCTGATCGAAACCCTGCCGCACGGCTATGAAACGCTGGTCGGGGAACTGGGCATCAAGCTTTCCGGCGGCGAACGCCAGCGCATCGCAATCGCGCGGGCGCTGCTGGCGGATGCGCGGATCGTGCTGCTCGACGAAGCCACCAGCTCGCTCGACAACGAGACGGAGCATCTTGTGCAGAAAGCCCTCGAAGAGCTGACCAAGGGGCGCGCGGTGCTGGCCATCGCCCACCGCATCTCCACCATCCAGGGCTACGACCGGATCATCGTCATGGATCAAGGCCGGATCGTCGAAACCGGCACGCATCAGGAACTGCTGGAGAAACACGGCTATTACGCGCGGCTATACCAGCGGCACGATGCGGATATTCTGACGGAAGGCGAATAGTATCCCCGTGTGGAAACCCGGTTCTTTTAGCCGGAATCTATTGCGCCTGCTGTTCAGGCAATTTAATCAAACGGGGTTTGATTAAATGGGGTTTGGGCATGTCAT
>JAHFPI010000027.1:0-2704 GCA_023266795.1 Rhodospirillales bacterium | reverse complement strand
TGGATCTTCTGCTTCCATTACAGTGTCGCTGCTTTTTCTGGAAGAACTCGCGTTATAACCGTTGGTGATCGGTTTGGCAGCCGTCACTCCCGGCGCCGTGACGCTGGCGCCGTAGCTGAGTAGTTGCGCGATCAGCGCCGTGTCGCCACGCGCCGCCGCCTGCTGAAGGGCAGTTTGAGGTGTGCTGGAGAAAGCGGAATATGCGGAAGAAGGAGCCGCCTTGTACGCCCTGCCCGGCTTGGCCGCTTCAGCCCGCTGCGCACGGGCTTCCAAGGCGTTTTTAACGAAGTTATACACAAATTTACCTGCATATGCCGCGACGACAACTGCGACGGGAATGCCAATGACAACGCCAAGGAAAAGACCCATAGAAATACCGCCCGCAGCAGCCGCACCGCCTGCGCCTGCCGCCGCGCCGCCAACATGCGTTATGACCGGAATAATCGGTATGATTGGTATGATCGGAAATCCCATTGTTTTTTCCCTCTCTTTGTTTAGACATAATCATGCCATAGGGGAATTATAATATATTCCATAACTTACGTATACGAATATCGTATATCTATTTGAATAATATATAAAAATTTAATAGAACGATTCTCTAAAGGCGTTTAATGATTTGACATATATACAAAAAACAGCTATCCTGAAAGCATCAATTTCAAGGAGGCTTATATGCAGCAATCCATGTTTTTGGGGCAAACTCTGGACCAGTCTTTGAAACAATCGAGACGTCCGCACGGAATCAAAAAATTGCTGCTGGGTCTCCTGCTGGCGACCACGGCGCTGACGGCCTGCACGCCGTCGCATGCAATCGGGCCGGGCGCCGATGCCAAGAATGACCCCGACTCCTGTCCGACCCCGACGCCCATCACGGAAACGCTGCCGGTCAGCGGCGCCCCTATCCAGAGCATCAGCATGGACGGCAGCTGTTTTAAAGAGGGTCTCACATACGAATTCAACGGCGTCAGCCTGGAGATAAAGGGCGACGTCCCTGCGGGCGCCACGATTAATGGTAATGGCGGACAGCTGATCGTCGACGGGAACGTGGGCGACGGCGCGCGATTAAATGTCAGTGTGCCGGAAAATGTCCACTTTGTACCGCTCGTATATCCATGCGGCAAGTCCATCTGTACCACGATAATTCCTTATGAAGACGGCCCGAAGGCGCCGTTTGACAAGGATCCCGTCATCATCGTCAAAGGCAATGTCGGGAAAGATGTGTCGATGAACGGCTCTTACAGGACGACCATCGTCAAGCCGCCGGCGCGGTAAAGCAGCGTTGTAAATAAAAAAAGATTAATGCGCGAAAATATCCTCGTCGCCCCAGCCGGCGGCGTCCAGCAATGCGCGGGAGGGAAGGAAATCGAAACAGGCCTGCGCCAGCTCCATCCGGCCTTCGCGGTTCAGCATGGTATCGAGGGCGGCCTGCAGCCTGTGGAGGTAGAGGACATCCGCCGCCGCATATTCGATCTGCGCCGGCGTCAGCCGCGCGGCGCCCCAGTCGGTCGTCTGCTGCTGCTTGTCGAGGTCAACATCCAGCAATTCGCTGCACAACGTTTTCAGGGAATGATGGGCGGTAAAGGTGCGCGACAGGCGCGACGCCAGCTTGGTGCAATACACAGGCGCGGTCAGCACGTTCAGGTGCATCCACAGCGTGGCGATGTCGAAACGGGCGAAGTGGAACAGCTTGGTGACTTTAGGATCCGCCAGCAGCCTGCGCAGGTTCGGCGCGTTATATTGTCCCGCCGTGAGCTGGACGATATGCGCGTTGCCGTCGCCTGCCGACAGCTGCACAAGGCACAGCCGGTCGCGCACCGGCTTCAGCCCCATCGTCTCCGTATCAATGGCTACGCTGGGCCCTAAATCAAGATTTGCCGGAATATCGCCATGATGCAGTGTTACTGTCATAATCTCTTTCCAAATAGATGATTAACATCGACGTATAGTCGATGTTAATGGTGCCCAAAAGAGGACTCGAACCTCCACGCCCTTGCGAGCACCAGCACCTGAAGCTGGCGCGTCTACCAATTCCGCCATTTGGGCACGGGTTTGGTGGGAACAAGTCTTAAAGCAAAACCGCCCCTATTGTCAAATGATATAAAGAATAGGGAAAATACAAATTTTACTGGTTATCCGCGCAGTTTTTCCTACACTACTAGCTTGTACGGTTTAAGGGGCGAAACATGCAAATTCTGGTCATCGACCGCGAATCTCTGACCAACCAGCTGATTTCGTCAAAGCTGCAGGCCAAAGGCCATACCGTCGTTATCGACCCGAACAAGAACGAGGCCTTTGAAAAAATCAAGGCCGGCGCCTTCGACTGCATCATGGTGGACCCGTACCCCTTAAGCGAGGCGCGGCCGGTGATCGTCGGCGTCTGGAAGAGCCTTCCCCGCAACGCGCCCGTGAAACCTTACCTGATCCTGCTCTCGAAAACCGCGACGCAGGAGGAAGCGATTCTGGCCGGCACCAACGACGTGCTGCACAAACCCTTCAGCAGCCTGGATATAGAGGTCAAGGTGGGCAACGCCGCGCGGCTCATGGAAATCAGCCGGCATCTGGCCAAGGAGGACGACGTTCATTCCTCCGGCGGGATGATCGGCAAGGCGGCGTTCAACCAGCTGTTCCTCTCGGCGATCGACCGCTCGTTCCGTTACGCGGAGCGGAGCCTGGTCGTGTTCCTCACCATGACCAACTATGA
>JAHFPI010000188.1:1078-3747 GCA_023266795.1 Rhodospirillales bacterium | reverse complement strand
CTTTCACGAGAGCTGTCGCTGGATGAAATGGCCGAAATCCGCCAGCAGTGCCCGGATATCGAACTGGAGGTTTTCGTGCACGGCGCCCTGTGCATCGCCTATTCGGGCCGCTGCCTACTCTCGGGCTACCTCAACCATCGCGATTCCAATCAGGGTGTATGCACCAACGCCTGCCGCTGGGAATACAAGCCGTCACCTGCGGAAGAACTGGCGGATGGCAACCTCATACAACGAAACCCGCAGGCAGACAGCGTTTATTTCCTTGAGGAAAAAAACCGCCCCGGCGAGATGATGCCGGTTTTTGAAGACGAGCACGGCACCTATATCATGAACTCCAAGGACCTGCGGGCGATCGAGCATGTGCAGCGGCTGGTCGATATAGGCATCGACTGCCTGAAAATCGAAGGCCGCACCAAATCGCACTATTACGTCGCCCGCACGACGCAGGCCTACCGTCAGGCGATTGATAGCGCAGCTGCGGGCAAACCCATCGACCCCAAGCTGATCGGCGCGCTGGAAAACCTGTCCAATCGCGGTTATACCGACGGCTTTTACCAGCGGCATCACAGCGAGGAACACCAGAATTACATCAGCGGCTCTTCCCGCAGCCACCGGCAGGAATTTGTCGGCGAGGCCGTAGTCGCCGGCGCAGAAAACGGATGGATTCTCGTCGATGTCAAAAACCGCTTTCAGGTGGGCGACCGGCTCGAATTTATTTTGCCCGAGGGAAACAATATCGAGGTGGTTCTGGATCGTCTGCAAAATGCGAACGGTCAGCCGATAGACGTCGCCCCCGGCAACGGGCATCAGGTCAGGGTTCCCTACGCCGGCCCTGCCAGCCCGCTCATTCTCATCAGCCGGTTTTTATGAAGGCGCAAAGCACCTACTCACGCTCCGGAATAATGCTTTTTTTGCTCAGCCTGGTGTATCTGGGCGCCGAACTCGTTTTCAACAGGCAACTGCTGGACGTTACCTCCTCTGTCAGGTCAGACCCAGATCAGGTCGAGCATCTCCAGTATTTCGGGCGCATGGCATCCGGACTGGGCTTCACTTTGCTCGTACTGGGGATTTTCCAGCGGTTCGGTTTCAGGATAAGTAACTGGAAGCAATGGGCGGTTTTTTTCATGACCTGTCTTGTTTGTCTCCTGCCTTTTATCATGACGTTCGGGCAGACGCTGTTACAGACATTCACCGGGAGCGCGCCGGAAGACGACACACCCTACACAGCGGGGATGGCTTGGGGATTTTTGCCGTTTGTCGGATTATATATTATATTAGTCAGCAGAGGCAGAAGGCCCTTCGCCGTCGTTCTGGGCCTGATGATACTGGCATGGCCGGCGATGTTCTACGGCCAGAAGCTGGCAGTCGAACGCTTTATAATCTCGCCCACCACAGCCGAGGAACGGCTGAATGCCCACTATGTCCTGCTGCTCCGCGCGGGAATTGAGGATTGCGTTATCCAGCTGGAGGACACGCGGTTTTGCAACGGGGCCGGCGGCGCGGAAGTGGAGAAACGCTCGACCCGAGCCATATTGGGCCCCCTGTTTATGCTGAACTCAAAGGCTGTCTTTGAAAGCATGAGCCTCGCCGGAGACCAGCTAATCGAGGCGATTGCCGCGCAGAACCTATGGTTTTCCTCCGGAGACTATTATCGGCGTTACCTGCGGCAGGCCGCCGAAAAACACGCACAGTACGAGCAGTATCTCAACGACCATTATTATCTGCCTTACAAACGCGCCTCCGATCTCTACCTGCAAGCCGCCAAACCGGCTGATTTTGAAAAAATAGCCGGGGACGCCTCCCTGCAGGTTGAAAACGGGATAGAACAGGGATGGCAAAAATACCGGCAGGCTGTCATGGACTACCACAATCTTGGCCTTAATGTGGCTGTTCATGCCGCGCAGATAGCGGCGCAGACGCAGAACTCATATGCAGGCCTTTGCGAAGGCCGCGAGGATGATTGCGACCGCATCGCCCGGAAAGCGTATAACGACATCAACAAAACAGAAACCCGCAAACAGCTGTATGCCGTCGCGGCGGAAAAATTTTATGCGCAGACCGGATACCCGCCTGACATCAAGGACAAGGAAGATTTCCTGAAAAACCCGAAGACGCAAAAAGAACTGCGCGCGAATATTGAAAAAACCATCCAGAAATCGGTGGAAGGCTATGCCCTGCCCGCAGACTGGAAATATAACCCCGTCACCTTCAAAACAGATTTTTTGCAATTAATGCAAAATCAGGCGAAAGACAACTGGCGCGACAAGGTTCAGGGGCAATTCAAGACCGATATAGCGCCAGGGCTTGGGCGGGAGGCATTTTTCAAATACCTGAAGCTTGATCCGCTGCCGCCCGTGGAAGATATGGTCATGCCGGAAAAAGATTTTCAGCAAAAATATATCGTGCCCATGAACAGAAAAATCGCGGCCGGCGCGCTCAAAAAAATCAGGCTGGAAGCGCCCGGCTATGCAAACGGGCAATATCTGGCCGAACAGGGCAAGGATTACATTCGCGTGCTTTATGTTCCGGCGATCGCGCTTTGTCTCTCGCTCAGCATTGTGGTCGTAACCATTGGCCGGTATCTGGCCAATATGGCAGGGGAGATTGCGACAAAAGCGCCGGTGTTTAAGCATCTGACGCAACGGCAGCAGAAACTTGCCCGCCCCTTA
>JAHFPI010000188.1:0-1068 GCA_023266795.1 Rhodospirillales bacterium | reverse complement strand
TGCTGGGGCGTATTTCTTGTGATGGTATTGTTCCTGCCCTACTTATGGCCGAACCCCTATACGTCAAGCGCGGCTTACCAGAAGTATTACCGTCTGGCGCGTGAAAATGCGGCGGGCACGGCCCGCTTCATCGACTGGGTTGTGCATGCGCAGCCTTTAATTTTCAGGGCGGGGAGCCTATAATCCGCCTATAGGGAGAAACAGGCCTTGCTGACAATTGCAACATGGAACGTCAACTCGATCACCGCCCGCCTGCCAAATGTGCTGGCGTGGCTGAAGGATCATGCGCCGGACGTTGTGCTGCTGCAGGAGCTGAAAACCACTGAAGACAAATTTCCCCAGCTGGAACTCTCCGCGCTGGGGTATCACGCCGCCGTTTTTGGGCAAAAGGCGTGGAACGGCGTGGCGATCCTGTCGAAACATAAAATAACTGACGTCAGAACCGGACTCCCCGGCGACGCGGCGGATGAACAGGCGCGGTACATCGAAGCGACAGTGGAGGGTGTCCGCGTCGCCTCCATTTACCTGCCGAACGGCAACCCTGTCGACAGCGAAAAATACCCTTACAAGCTGAAATGGATGGACAGGCTTTACGCCCATGCAAAGGCGCTGCTGCAAACCGGGCAGCCTTTCGTTCTCGGCGGCGATTACAATATCATTCCCGAAGACAAGGACTGCCACGCGCCGAAACTGTGGAAGGACGATGCGCTGTTCCGTCTGGAAAGCCGCCGCAAATTCCGCGCGCTGGTGAATTTGGGGCTGACGGACGCCTTCCGCGTCAACAATAGAGAAGCGCACCAGTACAGCTTCTGGGATTATCAGGGCGGCGCGTGGCAGCAGAATGCCGGCATCCGGATCGACCACTTCCTGCTCTCCCCGCAAGCCGTTGACCTGCTGGAAGAATGTATTATCGACACCGCACCGCGCGGCAAAGAAAAGGCCTCCGACCATACGCCCGTTATCCTGAAGCTCTCCAAGCCGCAGAGGTTGCATAATAACTAGGATTTTTCCCTTAAATCCGGAATTGCAAAAATCAGGCTGAAACTGTACAATATCCGGATTATTGAA
>JAHFPI010000187.1 GCA_023266795.1 Rhodospirillales bacterium | reverse complement strand
GCGACAACGGGCTGCAAAACCTGCTGGGCAAACTGCACGGCGTTCTGGGGCGGCAGGCCGACAGGACCGGCGGACGGATGACGCCCATATTTGAAACGCTCGGACGCGCCGAAAGCGAGGTCGGCGAGCTTGCCTATCAGATCGAACACCTCAAAAGCGGCGGCGACGGCGACGGGAACCTCGCCGAAATTGAAGAGCGCTACTTCGCGCTGAAGGAATGCGCCAAAAAACACCGCTGCACCGTTGATGCCCTGCCCGGCGTTTATGAGGAATTATCGCAGAAGCTGCGGCTGATTACGCACACCGAAGACGCGCTGGCCGCATTAACTAAAGCCGTCACCAACGCGAAAAACAAATTCATGGCGCTGGCGGAAAAAATCAGCGCGGCCCGCCAGAAAGCCGCGCAAAAGATGGGCAAAGCCGTCAATGCCGAACTGCCCGACCTGAAACTCGACAAGGCCAAATTCTCCGTTTCCTGCGTTAAAGGCGCGGCAGAATCCGACTGGGGGCCGGAGGGATTTGATAAAGTGCAGTTTGTGGTAACCACCAATCCGCAAACGCCCGCAGGGCCGCTGCATAAAATCGCTTCCGGCGGCGAACTATCGCGCTTTATGCTGGCGCTGAAACTGATCCTCGCCGAAACCGGCACCGTCCCCACGCTTATTTTCGACGAAGTGGACAGCGGCATCGGCGGCGCCACAGCGGATGCGGTTGGCGAACGTCTGGCGAGGCTCAGCGAAAAATATCAGGTGCTGGTCGTGACCCACAGCCCGCAGGTCGCCGCCCGCGCGGCCCACCACTGGATTGTCGCCAAGACCGCGCAAAAGGGCACCGTCATCACCAAAATCCAGCCCCTGAAAGCGCTGCAGGAGCGGCAGGAAGAAATCGCCCGTATGCTCTCCGGCGCCAAAGTGACCACCGAAGCCCGCGCCGCCGCCGCCAAACTGCTGGAAAGCCATGCCGCGTAAAAATCGCCATCAAAAAAGCCGCCACCCCCGCCTTGCGCGGGGGTCTGGTAGCGCGTCTGCGCGTCTTGTGAGTCTACATGACGGCTGGACAGCCTTCCGGATGCCCGCACGAGGCGGGCATGGCAACGGAGAGGCAAGTGAATAAACCCGAAAAAACAAAACTTCCTCCCGTCGCCGCGCTCAGCGCCCTTGAAGCGGCAGCGGAAGTAGCGGAGCTACACCGCCAGATCAGGCGGCACGACATTCTCTACCACCAGAAGGACGCGCCGGAAATTTCCGATGCCGCTTACGATGCCCTGCGGCGGCGGCTTGAGGAAATCGAACAGGCTTTTCCGGCGCTCGCCGCCAAAGACAGCCCGACACAGAATGTCGGCGCCCGTCCGGCACGGGAATTCGCCAAAGTCCGCCATACTGTTCCCATGCTTTCCCTCGCCAACAGCTTCAGCGACGAAGATGTGACGGACTTTGTTGCGCGGGTGCGGAAATTCCTGCTGCTGCCGGAAACGGCGAAACTGGAGCTTCTGGCCGAGCCGAAAATCGACGGCCTGTCGTGCAGTCTCCGCTACGAAAAGGGCATACTGGTAAAAGCTGCTACACGCGGCGACGGCGAGGAAGGCGAAGACGTCACCCTCAACATCAAAACCATTTCCTCTATTCCGCAGAAGATTCCCAAAGATGCGCCTGAAATTCTGGAAGTGCGTGGCGAAGTCTATATCACCCGCCGCGATTTCGAGAAGCTTAACAAAACGCAGGAAGCCGTCGGTGAAAAGATATTCGCCAACCCCCGTAATGCCGCTGCCGGCTCTCTCCGGCAGCTCGACCCGCGCATCACTGCCCAACGCCCGTTGCGTTTTTTTGGCTATGCGCTGGGCGAAGTCTCCAAAGATATTTCCTCTTCGCAGGACGGCATCCGCCAGAAACTGGCTAAATGGGGTTTTGAAGTGCCGGAACCGGCAGCCGTTGTTGATAGCGCGGAAAAACTTTTGAAGTTCCATGCCAAAATTTATGAGGAACGCCCGACCATCGCCTATGATCTGGACGGCGTGGTCTATAAAGTAGATTCCCTCGACTACCAGAAACGCCTCGGCTTCATCAGCCGCTCGCCGCGCTGGGCCACGGCGCACAAGTTCCCGGCGGAGCAGGCGGAAACTATCCTGCATAAAATCGTCATTCAGGTCGGGCGCACCGGCACGCTCACCCCTGTGGCAGAGTTGGAGCCGATCAACGTCGGCGGCGTCATCGTCAGCCGTGCCACGCTGCATAACGAAGATGAAATGACCCGCAAGGACATCCGCGCCGGCGATTATGTGATTATCCAGCGCGCGGGGGATGTTATCCCGCAGGTCGTCAGAAGCCTGCCGGAAAAGCGCAAAAAAAGCAGCAAGCCGTTTGTTTTCCCAGACCACTGCCCCGACTGCGGCAGCCGCGCCGTCCGCGAGGAAGGCGAAGTCGCCAAGCGCTGTACCGGCGGGCTTGTCTGCCCTGCGCAGGCGGTTGAACGCCTGAGGCATTTTGTCAGCCGTCTGGCCTTTGACATCGAGGGGCTGGGCGACAAGATCATCCGCGAATTCTGGGATGAAAAATGGCTCAAAACCCCCGGCGACATTTTCCGCCTTGCCAAATATGCGGATATCCTGAAGGAACGCGAAGGCTGGGGCGAACAATCCGTCATAAACCTTCTTGAGGCGATTGAAGAGCGCCGCACCATCTCCCTCGAGCGCTTTATTTACGCACTGGGAATCCGGCAGGTGGGGCAGGCCACAGCCAAAAAACTGGCGCAGCGCTACGAAAACCTTGAAAATCTCCTGTCGCAGATGAAGGAATGCAAAGACCGCGAAGGCGAAGCCTTTCAGGCCCTGATGGATATTGAAGACATCGGCCCCGCTGTCGCCGAGGATGTTGTCAACTTTTTTGCCGAGCCGCATAACCAACGCGTTATTAAAGACCTGCAAAGCGAGTTAACCATTAAAAACTATGAGCGCCCGAAAACGGCGCAGTCGCCCGTAACCGGAAAAACCGTTATCTTCACCGGCACACTTTCAAAGATGGGGCGCGAAGAAGCCAAGGCGCAGGCCGAGTCCCTCGGCGCCAAAATCGGCAGCAGCGTCTCCAAAAACACCGACTACGTGATTGCCGGAGAGGATGCCGGTTCAAAGCTCAAAAAAGCTAGGGAACTTGGCGTCCGGATCCTCTCCGAAGATGAATGGTTGGGGATAATTCAGTAAAACCATTGATTTTCAAGGAAATAATTCTGTATTGACTTATGAATAATATTATTTTATTATGTTCAATCAGAATTTCAACAATTAATGATTCTTCAGGAGAAAAGAATGACCCAGCAAATTTATATCGAATGCGGCAAAGGCACGAAAGCATATCAGGTCACCCTGACCGCAGAAAGTCTGGACGTTTTTGTTGCTGCGTCACAAAAAGAAGAAGTCAAAGGCAAAACAGGTGAAGCGCTTGTTTCCGCAATTTTGGCCGCCGCCGGCAAGGCCATTTTTAAAATCGAGCGAAAGAACATGGCGAATGAATACAACGACGGCCCCAAAGGCGAGCCCGCTTACGTGGGATATGAACAGGGAAGACTGAAAATCATACAGCATGCCAAAAAAAATCTCCTGAGCGACAGCATCAAGGGCGAGCCCGCCGTAAAAGAATTTGATATTTATTACCGGGGCGCGGATCGGCACGATGCAGATGTAGTTGATCAAATAAAGCGTTACATAGACGGGAAGTTAAATGACGGACCCAACGGAGAACCTGCCATAGAAACATTCTATATCGGTTCGCATAACATAGAACGTTATA
>JAHFPI010000186.1 GCA_023266795.1 Rhodospirillales bacterium | reverse complement strand
CGCTGCCTTTGGAATTGCGGCATCCAGAAACCAGAGCTGCCCTTCGGACTCTGCGCCGACGCCGAATGCACAGGTCTGTGTGCAGATAGACCAGCAAACCATTATCCAGCAGAGCGTGAAGGAAAAGCAGAGCGTCATTTATCGCAACGATGCGATTGTGTACCGCGATGATAACGGAAACCGCGGCGAAGCCTATATCAACGCAGCCGACAAAGAAGTCGGCGCTGGAGAGGATTTTGCCGTGCATGTCTCCCTCTTCGACCAGGGCGGCATCAGCGTACTGGTGGCGCAAGGGCCTTATGCGGGATCACGGGTGGAATTCTTCCCCGTCGCAACGGACGGGGCTCACGTTACCTACAGCAAAGTGGGCGGAGAATCCATGGGGCCTGACGGGAAGACGCTGCGCTTCCAGGCTCTGCCGCAGGAGCAGCGCATCGTCAATACGGTATCCCTCAAGGAAAAGCCGAAAGTGGCGGGCAGCCGCGTCACCGTTGCTTATAATTCCGGAGAATTTGGAAAGATCGTGCAGGAAGACGGCCGTAATGTCTACGCTTTCACCCTGACGGGGTCGCCGCAGAAAGACGGCATTTTTTCCGTGACAATCTGGAACGGCGACACCTACGCCATCAACCTGCAGACCGGCCGCTACAGTGTTGACAGCATATTCCTGTTCCATCCGGATTATGAGGCGGAGCGCGCTAGGACAGGGGTCGATATCTCCCGTGACACGATCCCCGTCATCAACGGAGCGGTCAAACTGACCTCTGCGTCCACTCCCGCGCAAACAAACAGCGCCCCCAAACTATAAGGACCTGTGCAAAAAAAGTATCACACGGAATTGCTCCGATGTGATCCTCAAACTGCCTCAAAAGCTTCAGTTCGCCAACCCGCGTCACGCAAGCATTAATGAAATAAAGCGGGTGACTTGAATTCATGGCAGCTAGCTGAGTGTTCCACTTCACCTAGCTATTGGAAGGCGGAGCCTTGCTTAATCCCAAGTTTTTTGAAAATAACAGCAGCCGGACAAAAACCGGTAAAGCTGGCCTGAAGCATATTCAACCCGGCAAAAGCCGTGAGCAGCAGCCAATATTCGCTGTGCCAGCGCGCTAGGACAAGGCTGGCCAGAATAACAACTGCGGCGAAGCGCAGCACGGCTTTATCAATATTCATGACGGTGTTCCTTTCGGCGCTATTTACGGTAATATTTCTTCCGGTTTACTGTTTACAGCATATTCTATATATTGTATATTCACAAGAATGAATATAAAAGCCGAAGACATGCTGCAAGCAGCCACCGAGGTTTGCGCCTTGCTCAAGGCTGTAGCGAATCCGCACAGGCTGCTGATTCTCTGCCGTTTGGTGGAGGGGGAGAAGTCTGTCGGCGAACTGGCCGCATTTTTGGGTATCCGCTCTACAACGGTCTCGCAAAATCTAGCCCTTATGCGCAGCAGCGGCCTTGTTTCCGCACGGCGCGACGGGCAAACCATGTGGTATTCCATCAGGAGCGCCGAAGCTTACACGCTTGTGAAAACGCTCTACCAGATTTACTGTTCTCCCTCTCGTCCGGAAGCAGGGGCAGTATCCCCTAAACGCAGCAGCAGAAAAAAATAAAGGAGCCTGAAATGGCCGAACCCCGGAAGAAAAGTTCTCGCAACGGTATTGTCGGAACTTTTCTGCTTACGGGCATTTTTTTGCTGTTGATGCAAAATTTTCCGGCGCTATCTGCGGACGCTGTTGATACGGCAAAGAGCCCAGATGCTTCCGCTGCTTATACGGTCTCCGAAAGGACGGTTGCGGACGAAAAGGCTGTTTTTGCAACCATAGAAAGCGCCAACGTCGTTCCGGCGCGGGCGCGTATTGGCGGCACGATTGCAGAGTTAAGAGTTAGACAGGGAGATCGTGTGGAGAGCGGTCAGGTAATAGCTATCGTCGGCGACCAAAAGCTCGGCCTGCAAATCCAGTCACAGGACGCGCAGGTGCGTGCCGCGCAGGCGCAGGTGGAACAGACCCGCGCCGATCTTGCGCGCGCAGAAAAGCTCAGCCAGCAGGGTTATGCGACAAAGACACAGGTCGATCAGCTGCACACGGCTTATAATGTCGCGCTCAACGCCTTGAAATCGCAGACGGCGCAGCAGTCCGTCGCGCAGCAGCAACAGACCGAAGGACAGATCCTTGCACCGACGGCAGGACGCATACTTACAGTCCCGGTTACGGCCGGAACCGTCATTATGGCCGGAGAGCCGGTGGCCACCATTGCCGAACAAAACTATATCCTGCGCCTTAGCATACCTGAGCGGCATGCTGCCTTTATCAAAGCCGGAGATCCCATTCGCGTGGATGGCAGCGATCTTGGGCTTTCCAGTTCGCAGCAGGGCACGATTAAACTGGTCTATCCCAAAATAGATAATGGCCGCTTGCAGGCTGATGCGACGTTTAGCGGTGTTGGCGATTATTTTGTTGGTGAACGTATACGGGTCTGGGTTTCCGCAGGCGAACGTAAGGCTATCGTCATTCCGGCGGATTTTATTATCACGCGCAACGGCATTGACTTTGTGCGTCTCAAGCTCAGCGAGGGCAGTATAATTGATGCCCCTGTGCAGCGCGGAAGCGTATTGTCGCTCCAGGATATGCCGGAAGGCATTGAAATACTGTCGGGGCTCAAGCCCGGCGATACGCTGGTGCATCCATGAAACTTGGGCTGTCGGGAAATCTGACGCAAGCCGCCATAAACTCGCCATTGACGCCGCTTTTTCTTGTGGCGGCGATTGTCTTCGGTTTTTTCGCCCTGATGGCTATCCCGCGCGAGGAAGAACCACAGATTAGCGTGCCAATGGTTGATATCATGGTTACGGCGGACGGGCTGAAAGCTCCTGACGCAGCAGAACTGGTAACGAAACCTCTGGAGGAGATCGTAAAAGGTATAAACGGCGTCGAGCACGTTTATAGCCAAACGCAGGATGATCGGGTTATGGTCACGGCGCGTTTTCTGACCGGTACCAAGGAAGATGATGCGGTCCTGCGCGTTCATGAAAAACTGCGCGCCAATTATAATCGTATCCCGCTGGGCATTCAGGAACCGCTGATTGTCAAGCGCGGGATCAATGACGTGGCCATTGTTGTTTTAACGCTCTCGCCGGAAAAGAAAGCCGTAGATCGGTGGAATGAAAAAAGTCTTTATGAGCTGGCAGGGAAGGTACAGGCCGAACTTATCAAGGTTGATAATATTGGGCTGACTTATATATCCGGCGGATCTTCGGAGGAAATCAGCGTTGAGCCTGACCCGGAAAAACTTAATTTGTTCGGTGTAACGTTGCAACAGTTGAAAGACAAGATTCAGGGCGCCAACCGCTCGTTTCTAGCCGGATACGTGCGCGAAGAGGGGCGCACCATACAGGCCGCCGCTGGGCAGACTTTGTCCGGCATTCCTGACGTCGGTCTGTTGCTGCTCACGACGCGCGACGGCCGGCCGGTTTATGTCCGCGATGTAGCAAAGGTTATTGTGGGACCAGGCCCTGCCGAGCACCGTGCATGGAGCCTGACGCCTGACAAGACGGGCGGCTGGTTTACGGCTCCCGCAGTCAGTATTGCTTTTGCCAAACGGGCCGGAGCCAATGCTGTGGTGGTGTCCGAAGCCCTTCTAAAACATGTTGAACAGTTGAAAGGCTCGCTGATACCGGAGGGCATACGCGTCGACGTCACCCGCAACTACGGCAAGACGGCCAATGACAAGGCGAATGAACTTTTGTTCCATCTGGCGCTGGCTACAGTTTCGATTGTTATT
>JAHFPI010000185.1 GCA_023266795.1 Rhodospirillales bacterium | reverse complement strand
CCTCGCTGGCTTCAACTTTCTCGACTCTGGCCTTGTTCGGGGTAATCCCTTCAACCGAGATCGGGCGGGAAAATTCGGGGGGCGTCGTCATTGTCTTGCATCCTGTTATTGCTTATTCAAAAGTGATATACATGATATCCGGTTAAAAAACAAAGTGTTTTCCATACCTTGTTTTCGGGGGGAGAAAGGCTTAAGGTTCCAGACATGAAGAAATTATCCGTTAAAACAGTTCTTGTGATTGCCGCGCTCATTCTCGGTGCCTGTACGCCGACGGTAGCGACGCGCGGTAACCTGATCAGCGAGACCAAGCTCCAGAAGATCCAGCCGCAGAAGTCCACCCGTGCGGACGTCATTGAGGCCTGGGGGCCGCCGACGGCCATGTCGCCGTTCGATACGAATGTCTGGTATTATATCGGCGAGACGACATCGCAGAAGGGCATCTTTGCGCCCGAGGTTGACAGGCGCCGGATGATCCGCGTCAAGTTCGACACAAGCAATAACGATACGGTCGTGGAAGTCGCCGAGATTGATCCGAAACTTGCGAAGGACGTTCAGCTTGTCGACCGCACGACGCCCACTGCCGGAAAAGAATACACGGCGGTGCAGCAGTTCATCGGCAATCTCGGCAAGTACAATAGCCAGGATCCTGCCAAAAAGTAATATCGGTAAAAATGGTCAGGAAACATATACGCCACTTTAACCGCGGGATGGTTATCGGCTTCGAGGTTCTGGGGCTGGCGGCGCTTGTGGTTTTTACGGCGTGGCTGTTTCTGATCATCCGCCTCTCGCAGGGCCCGCTGAAGGTCGATTTTCTGGCCAAGAACCTCGAGCAGTCCTTCAATAACCAGCTTCCCGGATTCCAGTTCTCGCTGGGGCCGACGATACTGACATGGGGCGGCGTCGGGCAGCCCTTTGAATTCGAGATGAGCCACGTTCAGGTCCAGCGCGAGGATAAAACCCCCGTTCTGGCGGTCGAGAAGATAGGCGTGCAGCTTTCCAAGCGATATCTGGTCTTCGGCAAGTTTGTGCCGCGTGTGATAAGGATTTATGGTCCGGCGTTGCGCGTGGTCAGGGGGGAGGACGGCCATCTTACGCTGAATGTGAGCGATGCGGCCGCCACGCCCGAAACAGCGCCGGAAGTAACGGCGCCGCCCGTCAGCCAGACGGATTTTATCAAGAACTTTCTGGAGCAGATGAAGGACAGGACAGGGATGCTCGCCCTGCTCGGCGGGCTTGAGCAGGTTTCCGTCACCGATGCGGCGCTGCTGTATGAGGACAAAGTCCTTCATGTCGGCTGGAAGTCGATGAAGTCTGATGTGGTCTTTACGCGCGGGCGGGGGGGGCTGGTCGTCGACACTGTCGCCAATATGGAGCAGGACGCGGCGCATACGGCCTACGTGCGCGGGAGTTTCTATTATAGCTGGCAGACGCACAGGCCGAACGGCGTGGTCTATTTCACCAATTTCAATCCGGCGCTGATGGCGCAGCAAAGCGAGAGGCTCAGGGATTTCTCGGGCGTGGATATGCCGCTGAAAGGTAGCATTTCCGTCGAGCTGGATCAGGATTTCAATCCGGGATTCGGGCGTTTTGTGCTGGGCTCCGAGCCGGGCACGTTCAATGCTCTCGGCTTTTATACGAAGCCTATTCCGGTCAACAAGATTTATACGCAGGGAAGGTTCGACGTGGCGACAAAGGAAGTCCTGCTTGAGGATATGCGCGTCGATTTGGACGGCCCGACAATTTCGGTCAAGGGGTCGGTCAGGAAGCAGCCGGAGGGAAATGTTATCGCGGTTGACGGGGTTATTGAGAATATGCCGATCGACAAGCTCACGACCTATTGGCCGGAAACGCTGACGCCGGATCCGCGCAACTGGGTCACGAAACATTTATCTGCCGGACTGGCGATCAAGGCCACGCTCGGACTGGCCATGCTGGCGCCGCAGGGGGATTTCGGGCATCTGCAATTGCAGAAACTCGGCGGGGAGATCGATTTTAACGGCATCAAGGTCGATTATTTCCCGCCGCTGATGCCGGTGACCAAAGTCAACGGCAAGGCGACCTATGACCAGAAATCGTTCAAACTCAATTTGAGCAGCGGTACGCTCGGCGATATGCACGTGACGGGCTCGAAAATCGCCATTACCGATCTGGACATCCAGAATGACGAGATCCATTCCAAAATCGATATTTCCGTGACCCTGAACGGCCCGCTGCGGACGGCGCTGAAGGTGCTCGACAGCGACCCGCTGAAATATCCGGAGAAGCTGGGCATCCAGACGGCGGAGGTGGGCGGCAACGCGGATGTCGATGTGAACTTCAAATTCCCTCTCTACGACAAGCTGACCGTCGATGAGGTCAAGGTCACGGCGAAGGCGCAGCTGGATAACGTGCTGCTCAAGGATATGGTGGCCGGCCTCCCGCTGGCCGGCGGGCCGATGGCGGTGACGGTAGGCAACGGCTCCATGGCCGTCAAGGGCGCGGGCACGCTGGGCGCCATGCCCGTGAGCTTCGACTGGCTCAAGAATTTTTCGGAGAAAACGGAAATCGCCAGCAAGGTCGAGGCGCATCTGCCGCTGGATGCGCGGGCGCTCGCGGCGTTCGGCGTTCCCGACGATATGAAGGTGGCGGGGACTTTGCCCGCCGATGTGGTGTATACGCTCACCAACGACCATCTGGCGACGCTGCTTTTTAAGGGGGACATTACGCCCACCGCCTTTACCGTGCCGGTTGCCGGCTACGAGAAGCTGCCCGGCGCGAAGGGGACGCTCGATATGTTCGTGCATTTTAAAAACGACAAACCCTTCCAGATCACCGGCCTGAATCTGGCGACGGCGGCGGCGCAGGTCAAAGGCAGCCTGGAATTTTTTCCGGACGGAAAATCCCTGCGGACGGCGGACTTCGGGCAGATCAAGCTGGGCGATACGGATATGGCGCTCGGCCTCAATAATAACGGCAGCAGCGGCTACGCCGTCAAGGTTTCCGGACGGCAGTTCGACGCCTCCGGTCTGCTGGCGGACGATGACGCGCCCAACAGCGACGCCGACGCCGCGAAACCCGTGATGCCGCTGACCGTTTCCATGGCCGTCGACCGCCTTATCACCGGCAAGAACAAATCCATCGACAAACTGCGGATGTTCCTGCGCCGCAACGGCTGGAGTCGCATCGAACAGCTGCAGGTAGACGGCGTCTCAGGGAACAAGCCGGTGACGGTGCGTTATATGCCGGTGCCCAACGGCCATACGCTGCATTTCGAGGCGGACAACGCCGGCGCCGCGCTCAGCGCCATGGGCATCAGCAACGGCGTGCGGGGCGGGAAGGTGATTGTCAACGGCCTGCCGGATCCGCGCAACGGTAAAAGAAATCTGGCGGGTTCGGTGACGCTGACAAACTTTTCGCTTGTCGATGTGCCCGCGCTCGGCAGGCTCCTGAACGGTCTGTCCCTGACGGGGTTTATCGAACTGCTGAACGGCAAGGGGATCGCTTTTCAAAAGATGCGCTCCGATTTCTGGTGGATGGACAAGGGCCAGCCGGAGAGCGCCAAGAACACCCGTATCATCCGGCTCAAGAACGGCCAGACCTCCGGCGCTTCGCTGGGGCTGACCTTCGAGGGGAACATAGATGACTGGGCGCATACGCTGGACCTGAACGGCACGATCATTCCCGTGTCGGACCTGAACAAGCTGGTGAGCATCATCCCGCTGGTCGGGGATATCCTGACCGGCGGCGGCAAGGGCGTCTTCGCCGCGACCTACACAATCAAAGGCCCGAAAGCCCAGCCCGACGTTATGGTCAACCCGCTATCGGTCCTCGCACCGGGAATTT
>JAHFPI010000026.1 GCA_023266795.1 Rhodospirillales bacterium | reverse complement strand
TCGGGTCTTGTATCAGATGCGTGTTCAGGTGGCCGTCGGGCAGGATAGCGGATGTATAGGACGTCGAGTCGGTAAATGACGCCGCGAGCCATGCCCCGTCGCCCCGCTCCGTGAGGGTGCGAGCATTGGCACCAACCTGCCCCGTCACCTGCGCCGCCGCGCCGGCCGTGCCCGATGCCGACGGCGACATAATCGAAGACGCCAGACTAATAGGAAAATCCCGTTTGTAACTGTCGTACCCGGATGCTTTAGAGAGCGCGGATGAAATTCCCGCAGCATTGCCCAACGCCTTGCCGGAAAAAAGCGCCGCTTTGGTGACAACCACATTCTTTGTGCCGACCGGAACCGTCAGGGTGCCGATTGGAGAGAACGCTTTATCAATCCGCAGGAATCCCTTTCCGTAGGTATTGTCCACACCGGCCGTGCCCAGATCCTGCCCCGACGACAGGAGGATTGCCGGAATTGTCCCGTTGCCCAGCAGGAAGGGCCAGCGCGCCGCCAGCAAACCGGCAGCGGCGGCGCCCTGCGGCGCCGACATGGAAGTGCCGGACATCCGGGTGATGTAATCATAGCCCGTTGCATCATGATAGTTGCTCGCCCCCCAGATGTTTTCGCCGTCCGCCATCATCCAGCGCGACGAAAAACTGTAAAATTTGCCCGTTGTGGAGACAAAACCGCCCGTGCCCGGCCTGTTGCTGAAGGTGCTCAGCTTCTGCTGCAGGTTGGTCGAACCCATGAACATCATGCGCTGTATGGCCGCATCGCTGAAGCCGCTGACGCGGGCGTTATTGAGAAAGGCCTGCGAACTGTTGCCTCCGGCAAAAACCACCAGCACGTTTTTCGCGGCGGCATAGTTTATCGCGTTGACGATATCCGGTGTCGGGATGAAGGTCATGCTGAGATTCAGGATATTGGCGCCGTGGTTGGCGGCATAAAGAATCCCGGCGGAAACGTCGCTGACATAGCCGGAACCGTTGGCATCAAGTGTTTTTACCGGCAGGATGATGCCCTTCGGCGCGATCCCGACGAGACCAAAGCCGCGTAAATCAGCAGCAATTTCACTGGCGACAAACGTGCCGTGCCCTTCGTCATCCGTTATGGCCAGCGTTTTGGAGCAGCCTGAAATCATGCAGGCGGCATTCGTGCTATCCACCCTGTTTTGAAAACCGATCCACGGCGCCGCCACGCCTGTGTCGATCACGCCAAAAGTGACCCCCGCGCCATAATTTGCGCTTGTCCAGATGGTGCTGTTTAATCCCAGCAATCCGTTTTGGGGGGAATATTTATATTCGTAGGATAACGCTTTTTGCGCCGGATAGCCCGCAAGCCCGAGAACCAGCGCCAAAGGCAGCGCACCCCCGCGCAAATACCTGCCCAACACGTGCGAAATTGTCCTGCTCATAAAAGAACCCGCTATTAATGATTTGTTAACTCCCCAACGCTTCCAGTTTTATGATAACAAAAAAGAGTTAACGCCACCTTTAGGAGGCGTAAGATTATAGACATATTGTATATACCGGATTATTCCGCTGCGGACGGGCTCAGACGCTGGTCGCGTGCGCCGAAAACAAGGCTGTAGGCCACTGGCACCACGAACAGTGTGAAGAAGGTGCCCACCAGCATGCCGCCGATAATCACCCAGCCGATCTGATGGCGGCTCTCGGCGCCTGCTCCCGTGGCCAGCGCCAATGGCATGGCGCCCAGCACCATCGAGCCGGTCGTCATGAGAATCGGGCGCAGCCGCAGGCCTGCCGCCGTACGGATTGCGTCCAGAACGACTTTCCCCTGCGCCCGCTGCTGGTTGGCGAATTCGACGATCAGAATCCCGTGCTTGGTGATAAGCCCGACCAGCGTTATCAGCCCGACCTGACTGTAAATATTCAGGGTGCCGCCGGAAAAATACAGCGCCAGCAGCGCGCCGGTCATCGACAACGGCACCGAGAGCATGATAATGAACGGGCTGGCGAAGCTTTCAAACTGCGCGGACAGCACAAGATAAATAAACGCCAGCGCCAGCAGGAACGTCACATAGATGCCGGCGCTCTACTGGATGAACTCGCGGGACTGGCCGTCGAAATCGATCGTGACGCCCTGCGGCAGGGTGTCGTGCGCTTTTTTGCGGAGAAAATCCAGCGCCTCGCCGAGCGTATATCCCGGCGCCAGATTGGCCGTCAGCTTGACGGCGCGCAGCTGGTTGAAGTGGTTCAGTTCGCGCGGCGCGACGGTTTCATTAAAGGAAATGACGTTTGACAGCTGGATCATCTCCCCCGCCGCATTGCGCACATATATATTATCCAGATCCTGCGGACGGGCGCGCAGATCGTCCGTGGTCTGGACGATCACATCGTATTGCTGGCCCCTGTCCTTATAACGCGTCACCTTGCGACCGCCGAGCAGCGTTTCCAGCGTTCTGCCCACCACATCAATATCCAGTCCCACGGCGGCGGCCTTATCGCGGTCGATATGGACGGCGATCTGCGGCTTATTAAGCTTCAGGTCGGTTTCCGGATTGACCAGCCCCGGATATTTCATAGCCTCTTTCACGAAACCGTCGACGATCCCCTCAAGCTTGTGATAATCCATCCCTGATTGCAGGACCATTTCCACCGGCTTGCCGCGCGGGCTGGCGCCCAGCGACGGCGGGTTGACCGGAAAAGCCATGATTCCCGGCGTCGCCATGAATATCTTCGGCCCCATTTCCGCCGCGATCTCCTGCTGCGAGCGCTTCCTTTCGTCCCACGGCACAAGACGCACAAAGGCGATCCCCTGCGATACAATGGGCGCTCCGGCGACGACAAAATATTTATCCACTTCCGGCACCGAGGCAAAAATAGGCTCCAGCTTCAGCATCCAGTCGGCCATATAATTGATCGTCGCGCCCTCGGGGCCGCTGGCGATCGTGACGATCGTGCCACGGTCTTCGATCGGCGCCAGTTCGGATTTCAGGATAGTGAAAAGGTATCCGCCACCCGCCGCAATCATCAGCCCGATAACGACGATGATCCAGCGGTGCCGCAACGACCACCCCAGAATGTTATTATATCCCTGCAAAACCGCGTGCAGGAAAGCTTCCACGGCGTTAAAAAGGACGCCGTGTTTTTTTTCCAGCCGCAGCACCCGCGAACAGAGCATCGGCGTCAGCGTCATGGCGATAAAGCCGGAGATCACCACCGCGCCCGCCAGCGTCATGGCAAATTCAATAAACAGCCGGCCGGTTTTCCCGGTGCTGAAGGCAATCGGCGCGAAAACGGCGGCCAGCGTCAGCGTCATGGCGATGACGGCAAAAACAATTTCCCTGCTGCCCTGCAGCGCCGCATCGCGCGGCGCCATGCCTTCCTCGACATGGCGGTAAATGTTTTCCAGCACGACGATAGCGTCATCCACGACCAACCCGATGGCCAGCACCAGCGCCAGCAGCGTCAGCGTATTGAGGCTGTAATTCAGCAGATACATGATCATGAATGTGCCGATCAAAGAGATCGGAATGGCCAGCAGCGGGATAAGAGAGGAGCGCGGGTTCCTGAGAAAGAAAAAGATCACCAGCACGACCAGCCCGACCGCTATGCCGATCGTGTGGTAAACCGCCTGAATGGACTTGTCGATGAAAACGGACGTGTCGTAGGCGACTTTCATATCCATCCCCTCCGGCAGGGATTTTATGATCTCCGGCAGGGCGGCATAAATGCCCTTTGACACATCGAGGGGGTTGGCCGTCGACTGCTTGATGACCCCCAGCGCTATCGCGTTACTGCCGTTAAAACGCACGATGCGCCGCTCGTCCGACGGCGCAACCGCCGCATGGCCGACATCCTTCAGGCGCACAAAATTTGCGCCATCACGCCTGAGAATGATGCCGTCGAACTGCGCGGGCGTTTTCAGGTCCGTTTCGGAGAGCACGGTGAACTCCCGCTGCGTGCCTTCGATCCGCCCTGCGGGAATTTCGATGTTTTGCTGGCGCAGCGCGTTTTCCACGTCCTGCGGCGTCAGCCGGTAGGCCGCCAGACGCGGCGGGTCGAGCCAGATGCGCATGGACTGCCGCCGTTCGCCGAGGATAATCGCGCTGGCGACGCCGGAAATATTCTGCACCCTGTCCTTGACATACCGGTCGGCAAAATCGGTGATTTCCATTGCGGAATGGCGGGTGCTGCTGAAGGTCAGGTAAAGAATCGGCTGGGCATCGGCTTCCACCTTTGAAATAACCGGCTCATCCACCGCCTCCGGCAGGCTGCCGCGCACGCGGCTGACACGGTCACGCACGTCGCTTGCCGCATTGTCCGGGTTGCGGGTCAGCTTGAAACGCAGCGTGATCTGGCTCTGTTCGGCGCGGCTGACAGAGGACATCACCTCGATCCCCTCGATCCCCGCCAGAGAATCCTCCAGCACCTTGCTGACCTGGCTCTCGATGATCTCGGCGCTGGCGCCCAGATAACCGGTCTGCACCGTGATGACCGGCTCGTCGATGTTCGGATATTCGCGGATGGAAAGGCGGTTATACCCGACCACCCCCAGCAGGATCAGGAAGATGTTCAACACGGTCGCAAAAACGGGCCGTTTGATACAAAACTCCGGTAAAGTCACGGCGCGGTCCCCGCGCCAGAATTTTTATCAGGGCCGGAACGGCCCGTTTGCCCCATCACCATAACCGGCATGCCGTCCTGTATTTTCATTATGCCGGCAACGACAACCGGTTCGCCCTTGGCAAGCCCGCTGGTGACTTCAACGATTCCCTTTTGGCGCTGCCCGACGCCGACTTTCTGCAGGACAGCCTTGCCCTCCCGCACGACAAAAACAAAACTGTCGTCGCCCTGCGGGATAATCGCCTGTTCGGGAACAACCAGCGCGTCTTTATGCACGGAGATGACGATGTTCAGCCGCGCGAACATCCCCGGATGCAGGCGGCCGTCTGCATTGGGGATGGTCGCCTTGACATCAAAATTGCGCGTGCTCTGATCGATGCGCGGCGATACGGCGTAAACCTCCCCGGTAAAAGCCTCTGACGGCCAAGCGTCGACAAAAAAAGACACCTTTTGCCCGGCCTTTATATCGCCGTAGTTTTTTTCAGGGATGGAAAAAGTGATTTTTACCGGATCAACGGCGTCCAGCGTTGTCAGCAGCTGGCCGACCTGCACGTAGTCGCCGGCGCTGAAATTACGCAGCCCCGCCTGCCCGTCGAACGGTGCGCGGACCTTCGTTTTGTCGAGACGGATGCGGGCGGATTCGATGTCCGCCTGCGCTTCCTGCAGGCTGGCCTGACTCTGCTCCCAGTCCTGACTGGAAATATAACCGGAGGATTTCAGTTTGTCGCTGCGGCGGAAGGTCGTTTTACGGACGTTATAGGTGGCCTCGGCCTTCATCAGTTCCGCCTTGATCAGACTGCCATCAATCTCGATCAGGCTGTCGCCTTTTTTGGCCGGGCTGCCTTCGGAAAAATTCACGGCCGTGACCGTCCCGGCGACCTCGGCGCGAATCTCGGCGGATTCGCTGGCCGATAAAGTGCCGACGGCATCAACCGTGACAGACAGGTCTTTGCCCTCAACCGGCGCTGCGTCAACGGGCATTGCCATCTTCTGGCCGGCCGGCCCCGCAGCAACGGGGGGCATGGGCGCAGTCATCTTCATCCGATAGAAATACCCGCCCGCCGCCCCCGCTATGATGACAACTAAAATAAAAATTTTCAGAAAGTTTCTTTTCATGGAAAAATTATAAGGCCCTTATGTCTTATAGGCAAGGCTGCCCCGTTGCTATTCTTCTGAAACAACTTCTGTTTTAAGATGGCTTGCTTTAAACTGGTCGTTAAACAGAAAGGCCTTTGATTGCTGTCATATAAAAAACATTCTGGAATCTCCTGTTACCCCCGTCAGGAAAGCCGACAGCGGGGTAACGTCCTGATCATCATCCTGATCACCATTGTCCTGCTGGGCATGCTGACCATGGTGGTGGCGCAATACTCAACTCAGCAATCGGACTCGCTGTCGAACCAGATTCGGGACGACCAGATTTCCCGTATGCTGTCGCAGGTCGGCGTTCTCGACGGAGCCCTTCACCAGATGGTTGTTAACGGGGAAGACGCCGCCGCTCTCTATACCAACCTGTCCCAGCTCAAACCGGGAGACGCAGGGTTTGAAACGGCGCCGAATAACTTTAAAATCTACCACCCGCTCGGCGGCGGCATAAGCTATATGTCCAGCAGCACGACTGACGCCACAGCTGCCGTTGCCACGAATTTTAACATTAATGCCGCTTCCATTATAACCGGCGTCGGCGCAACGGATGCGGTGACGGGTGATCTTGTGTTTACCGCAAAAATATCCTCAGCCTCTTATTGCCAGCGCATTAACCAGACTATAAACGGCCCGGCGGGCGTGCCGCCGGTGATGGCAACCGCCACATTCGATCCGCTGTTCAACAACCCGCCCACCACAACCGTGACAGTCAGCAACGCAAACTGCGCATCCTGCGTCAATATGCCGCGCCTGTGCGTCAGTAACGGCGGCGCCACCGCCTGGGGCTTTTATGCCTCCCTGTTTCCCGGATAAAAATTAAAAGAGGTCAGCCCGCCAGCGCCGTGGCGATGCTTTGAAACGTTCCCGTTACGTCTGTTCCCAGCGCAAAAATAACCGCCATGAGAACCACGGAAATCCCCGCCACAATCAGGCCGTACTCGATAGCCGTTGCGCCCTGAACATTTTTAAACCAAAGAAAAAACTTTCCTACCACGCCCGTACTCCCTTCCCCTTATTCTACGGGAAAACATTGAGCAAATATTTAAGAGAAGTTTTACATTACGTTAACGAGATATGGTAACTATATGCGTTATCGCCCTTTTTTGGGGTTTGCTCTATCATACCTTGCATGTTTATTGCCCTTCCGGAGAATCAACATGAAGAGCCAGCCCATGACCAAAGAAAGCTACGTTCCCAAGGCCCAGTCGTTTCCCTCCCTGAACTTTGACCTTGGTGAAACCGCCGAGATGCTGCGCGAAACGGTGCATCACTTTGCGCAGGATACAATCGCGCCCCGCGCCGCCGACATCGACCACAAAAACCAGTTCCCCAATGAGCTGTGGCCGGAAATGGGGCGGCTCGGTCTGCTTGGCATGACCGTCGACCCCGAATTCGGCGGCACCGGCATGGGTTATATCGAACACATTATCGCGATGGAGGAAATCAGCCGCGCCTCCGCCAGCGTCGGCCTCTCCTACGGCGCCTTCTCGAACCTCTGCGTCAACCAAATCAGCCTCAACGGCAGCGAAGAACAAAAGAAAAAATACCTTCCCGACCTCTGTGCCGGAAAGAAAATCGGTGCTCTCGCCATGTCGGAAACTGCCGCCGGCTCCGATGTCGTCTCGATGAAGCTGAAAGCGGAGAAAAAAGGCAGCCGCTATATTCTCAACGGCACCAAGATGTGGATTACCAACGGGCCTGACGCGCATGTGCTGGTCGTCTACGCCAAGACCGACCCCGCCGCGGGCTCCACGGCGGGCGGAGCAGCCAATCCAAAAAATTGCATTACTGCTTTTCTTATAGAAAAATCATTCAAAGGATTCTCCACCGCGCAGAAACTCGACAAGCTCGGTATGCGGGGCTCCAATACCTGCGAGCTGGTTTTTCAGGACTGCGAAGTGCCGGAAGAAAACGTTTTGGGCACCGTCGGTAAAGGCGTCAATGTATTGATGAGCGGCCTCGATTACGAACGCGCCGTGCTGGCCGGCGGCCCGCTTGGCATCATGCAGGCCTGCATGGACGTTGTGCTGCCCTATCTTCATGAGAGAAAACAATTCGGCCAGTCGATCGGCGAGTTCCAGCTGATGCAGGGCAAGCTGGCGGACATGTACGTCGCGCTGAATACCGCCCGCGCCTATGTTTATGCCGTCGGCAAGGCCTGCGACCGTGGCGAAGTCACCCGCAAGGATGCCGCCGGCGCGATTCTCTACAGCGCGGAGAAGGCGACGTGGATGGCGCTGGAAGCGATCCAGTGCCTCGGCGGCAACGGCTATACCAATGACTACCCGACGGGACGGCTGCTGCGCGATGCGAAACTATACGAAATCGGCGCGGGAACATCTGAAATCCGCCGCATGTTAATAGGGCGGGAGCTGTTTAAAGAGACTGTTTAAACCGTAATTGTCATCCTGAGCGCAGCGAAGGATCTCCTGCAACCCCGACAAGATGCCTCGCTTCGCTCAGCATGACATGTGCGCCCAGCGCTTCCAGCGCCTTGACGACGATGTGCGCCGCATTTAGCCCAGCCAGATCATATTGCTTCTGCGGCGCATCGTGCTCGAGGAAAACATCCGGCAATACCATCGGACGAATTTTTAGCCCGCGATCCAGCAGCCCCTGTGTTGCAAGAGACTGCAACACGTAAGAGCCGAAGCCGCCGACGGAGCCCTCTTCAATTGTAACGATGACTTCGTGATGGGCGGCCAGCTGTCTAATTAAATTTTCATCCAGCGGTTTAGCAAAGCGGGCGTCGGCAACAGTGGTGCTTAATCCCATCGCATCCAGCTGGTCCGCCGCCTTCAGGCATTCCTGCAGCCGCGTGCCGTAGCTCAGCAACGCGATTTTGGTGCCTTCGCGGATAATGCGGCCCCTGCCGATCTCCAGCGGCGTGCCATGCTCCTGTAGCGCCAGCCCGATGCCTTCGCCACGCGGATAGCGCAACGCAATCGGTCCTTCGTCATAGGCCGCCAGCGTCGCTGTCATGTTTTGCAGCTCCAGTTCATCGGCAGCAGCCATGAGAATAAAATTCGGCAGGCAGCCCAGATAGGCCGTATCAAACGCCCCCGCATGGGTCGCGCCGTCGGCGCCGACCAACCCCGCGCGATCCAGTGCAAAACGCACCGGCAAGTTCTGGATCGCCACATCATGCACCACCTGATCGTAGGCGCGCTGTAAAAATGTGGAATAAATCGCGCAGACAGGCTTGAACCCCGCCGTCGCCAGCCCCGCCGCAAAAGTCACCGCATGTTGTTCGGCAATGCCCACGTCAAACATGCGCCCGGGAAATTCTTTCTGAAACAGGTCAAGCCCCGTGCCGGAAGGCATGGCGGCGGTAATGGCAACAATCTTTTCGTCGCGCCGCGCCGCCGCTATCAGGCTGTCGGCGAAAACCCGCGTATAGGACGGCAGGGGAGACTTTGCCTTTGCCTGTGCCCCCGTCCGCACATCGAATTTAGTGACGCCGTGCATTTTATCGGCAGCAGTTTCCGCCGGCTCGTAACCGCTGCCTTTTTTGGTCACCACATGGACGAGAATCGGCCCGTCATAAATACTGTCGCGCACGTTTTCGAGCACCGGTAGCAGGTGATCCAGGTTATGCCCGTCTATGGGCCCGACGTAATAAAAACCCAGCTCTTCGAACAATGTGCCGCCCGTCCAGAACCCGCGCGCATATTCCTCGGCGCGCTGCGCGGCTTTTTGCAGCGGCGGCGGCAGTTTCTTGGTCACCTTTTTGCCGATTTCGCGCATCTCCAGATAGGTTTTACCGGAGATCAGCCGCGACAGATAGGCGCTCATTGCCCCCACCGGCGGCGCAATCGACATGTCATTGTCGTTCAAAATAACGATCAGGCGGCTTTTCAGGTGGCCGGCGTTGTTCATCGCTTCATAGGCCATGCCGGCGCTCATCGCGCCGTCGCCGATTACGCAGATAACTTTGTTATCCCCTCCATTCAGGTCGCGGGCGACGCTCATGCCCAGACCGGCGGAAATCGAAGTGGAGCTATGCGCCGCGCCGAAAGGGTCATATTCGCTTTCACTGCGTTTCGTGAAGCCGCTGAGACCGCCCCCCTGCCGCAGGGTGCGGATACGGTCGCGCCGTCCGGTAAGGATTTTATGCGGATAAGCCTGATGCCCCACATCCCAGATCAGCTTGTCTTCCGGCGTATTGAAAACGTAATGGATGGCGGTGGTCAGCTCGACGACGCCCAGCCCCGCGCCCAGATGCCCGCCCGTCACCGATACGGCATCGACCATCTCCGCGCGCAGTTCGGACGCGAGCTGCGGCAGGTCTTTTTTATCAAGGCGGCGCAGATCAGCGGGGTATGTGACCCGGTCCAGAAGGGGGGTTTTAGACAACAGAATTTCCTTCAAATCAGTTTTTATAAACGGCGCTTCAGCACATAATAAGCAAGGTCTTTCAGCAAATCGACGCGGCCTTCATCAAAGGCGCGCAGATGCGAGATCGACTGCTCCACCAGCATTTCCGCCCGCTGGCGCGCCTGTTCGCGGCCCATAGCTGTGACGAAGGTGGATTTTTTTCCGTCCTGATTGGCGGGCTTGCCCATCACTTCCGGTTTGCCTTCGGCGTCCAGCAGGTCGTCGGTCACCTGAAACGCCAGACCGAGATCGTGCGCGTAATTCCTGAGCGCCTGTCTGTGTGCCGGATTGGCCTTGCCCAGAATCGCCCCCGCTTCGCAACAGAACGCGATCACCTTGCCGGTTTTCAGCCGCTGCAGGCGGCTGATGGTGCCGACATCGAAAGTCTGCTTTTCGCCGATCATATCCAGCATCTGCCCGCCGATCATCCCGTTCATGCCTGCGGCGCTGGCAAGATTGGAAACCAGCTCGATGCGCACACGCGGATCTTCGTGCGTTTCCGGATCGGCCAGAACCTCGAAGGCCAGCGTCTGCAGGGCATCGCCCGCCAGAATGGCCGTCGCCTCGTCATAGGCTTTGTGCAGCGACGGCTTGCCGCGCCGCATATCGGAATCATCCATCGCCGGCAAATCATCATGCACCAGGGAATAGCTGTGGATAAATTCTACCGCCGCCGCAACGCGGCGCGCACGACCGGCATCGACGCCGAAAATCCGCGCGCCTTACATCACCATAAAAGGCCTGAGCCGCTTGCCGCCGTTCAGAACGGCATAGCGCATCCCGTCAAACAGCGGCGCCTCGACCAGCTCGGAACCGGGCAGCAGGTTGGCAATGGTCCGGTTGACTGTCTCGCGGCACACTTCCATGGCTTGCTGGAGCTTGGGTGACGCCTCGCGGGGGGATGGGGCCATGTGAATAACTCTCGTGACTAAAGGTTAACTGTCGTTCTTTATAGCCCAAATGACAGAAAAAAGTCACCTTTTTTAAGATTATGACTCGGAAACCCCGAAATTCTCGGTCGTTACCTTGCCGTCTGCGGAAATGGTGATTTTTTCGATTTTGGCCTGGGCTTCCTTGAGTTTGCTCTCGCAGAGCTTTTTGAGCATCATGCCGCGTTCATAGGAATCAATGGAGGATTTCAGGTCCGCGCCCCCCGATTCCAGCTGCCGGACAATTTTTTCCAGCTCGGACAGGGCTTCTTCAAAACTCAGATTATCGGCGTTAGCAGTTTTTGTCATAATAAAATCCTTTGCAAACCTGCGGGATATTACCGCCTTATCCATCCCCTGGCAATCAGCGGCGCCAAAACGATTCGATAAACCGACACCAGCGGCGTGGCGATTCTTTCCCCGCAGCGTCCCCAGAAAAATGACACGCCGCCATACACGGCGCCCGCCACAATCACTGCGCCCAGCATATCCAGCGGGAAATGAATGCCGAGAAAAATCCGCGCCCAGCCAACACCGATCCCCGCGACAAGGACAATGATGCCGAACAACCGCGTCTGCGCCGACAGCAGCGCCAGACCGACGGCAATAAAAATGGTGGCATGATCGCTGGGGAAAGAGGCGTTAAGCGCGTGAGGGATATAGGTATGCCCCAACTGCAGCGCCTCGGGACGCGGATGAAACCATACGCAGCCGATAATGCCGTTTACGCCCAAACTGAGAGCCGTCACCACCGCCGCCTTGAGCGCAGTCTGGCGGCGCACATCTCCGCCCCAGAGCCACAGCCCCGCTAACAGCAGCGGAATAAAAAAAATCAGGCCGCCGGCAAGAAATTTTGCGAAGCCCATCAGCCCCGCCGATGTTGTTTCCGCCGCGTTCATTTGCAGGAATAGCAACCGGTTATAAAACTCCAGCTGGTCCATCAGGCGGTTTTGGCTGTTTTTGACGCCTCTTGCACAAGACCGAGATTAAGCTCCAGCCCGCCGCAGAGCATCTGCCCCAGCGTAATGTGCATCTCCTGAATTCGCGCCGTCGTCGCTGACGGCACGTTGAGAAGGATGTCGCACAGGGGGGCCATGTTGCCGCCGGTCTTGCCGCCGAACCCGACGGTGACAAGCCCCATCTTCCGCGCTTCCGTCAGGGCATTGATGACGTTCTTGCTGTTGCCGGAGGTGCTGATGCCGATGGCGATGTCGCCTTTTCTGCCAAGTGCGGCGACCTGGCGGGAGAAAAGATATTCGAAACCGAAATCGTTGCCGATCGCCGTCAGGGCCGAGGTGTCCGTGGTGAGCGCAATCGCCGCAATGGGCGCGCGGTCGGTTTTGTAACGCACGGTCAGTTCCGTCGCCAGATGCTGCGCGTCTCCCGCGCTGCCGCCGTTGCCGAAAAACAAAATTTTGCCGCCCGCCTTGACGCAGGCGGTGGCTGCCGTCAGCAGCTTCTCGAACGGCTCGCGCAACGCCTGACGCGTCGCTTTTACCACAGCTTCATGCTCATCAAATTCGGACTGCCAGAAAGGGGGGAATGTGAATGTCATTTGTGTTCCTTGTTGTAACGCAGTTGATCGGGCGTCAGCGCAAAACCGATGACGACCTTGTATTTATAAGCCTCTTCCGGCTTTGTCGCCGAAATCCTGACCGTGTGTTCTTCCGTGCTGCTGCCAACTCCGGCATTATCGAAATCAATATTGGTAACGAAAGCCTGCCTTTGTAATATTTCTTCTTCCGGGGACAGCACGGCCACAAAATATGGCAATTCTTTGCCCTTCAGGGACACATCGGCAGCCCCCCTGCGCGCCGCAAAATTCAGCGTCACCGTCACTTCGACGGCATCTTTATTCTTAAAATTACACTCGCCGCTAAGACCCTGAAGGTCGGCGGCGGCAATATTCTCTCCGCCCGGCGTTAAAAAGGCCACGGTCGCGGCATTCTCCACGAATCCCGTTTTAGGGCAGGAGAACTCCGCCTCCCCCCTGGAGAATACGCTGCAGCCGGACAAAAGGATAACCGCCAGAAAAGCTATATAACGCATGTTTTAATACCTCGATTCCAAGGCACAGAATACCCTGCATAAAGCCTCGACTCAAGACGTCATAAACATATATATTCCCCCCATGGTAAAACCCAAGCTGAAAATCATTCTGGCCCAACCCCGCGGATTTTGCGCCGGGGTGGACCGCGCCATTGAAATCGTCGAGCGCGCCCTGCAGAAATTCGGCGCGCCCGTCTATGTCCGCCATGAAATTGTGCATAATAAGCACGTCCTTGAAGACCTGAAAAGCAAGGGGGCTGTTTTCATTAAGGAGCTCAGCGAGGCGCCGGAGGACAGGCCGGTCATTTTTTCCGCCCACGGCGTCCCTAAAACGGTTCCGGCAGAAGCGCAGCGGCGCAACATGATTTATATTGACGCCACCTGCCCGCTGGTCAGCAAGGTCCACAACGAGGCGGAAATGCACCACCGTCACGGGCGGCAGATCATCCTGATCGGCCACGCCGGACACCCCGAGGTCATCGGCACGATGGGGCAATTGCCGGACGGCGCGGTTATTCTGGTGGAAACAAAAAATGATGTGGCGGCCCTGTCCATCGCCAACCCTGAAAATCTGGCCTATATCACACAGACCACGCTGTCCGTCGATGATACAAAAAATATCGTCGACGCGCTGAAAATCCGTTTCCCCCAGATTGCCTCTCCCAAAAAAGAGGACATCTGCTATGCGGCCACAAACCGTCAGGCTGCGGTGCGCGACATCGCGCCGCAGGTCGACGCGCTGATCGTTATCGGCTCGCGCAATTCCTCCAACTCGAACCGGCTGGTCGAGGTCGCCAAAGCCCACGGCTGCCC
>JAHFPI010000025.1:13438-13908 GCA_023266795.1 Rhodospirillales bacterium | reverse complement strand
TATGCCCTGAACCGCTATTTCAAAGACCGGATTCACGCCATCCGGCTTGGCATTTATATTATTTTTTCAATCTCGCTTATCCTGAACCTCGCCCTGCTGGCAAGCAGCCCCGAGAAAACGTTTTTTCTGCTGCATACCCGTGCCTGGGAACTGCTGCTGGGCTCCATTCTTGTGCTGCATTTGCAGGAAATCCGCCTTTCGCGTTTTGCCGCCGAAGCCCTGAGCGCCACTGGAACAGCTATTTTATTGCTGTGTTTTTTCCTCTATGACCGCAACACGCCCTTCCCCGGCATAGCGGCGCTGCCGCCCTGCATCGCCACGGCTTTTTTATTGTGGGCGAACATCAGCCACGAAACAGCCGTCAGGAAAATATTGTCCGGCAGGTTATGCGTGGGCATCGGCCTCATTTCATACGGGCTTTACCTTTATCACTGGCCGGCGATTGTTTTTACGCGCTACTATACCGACCA
>JAHFPI010000025.1:7786-13422 GCA_023266795.1 Rhodospirillales bacterium | reverse complement strand
TCACCTTCGCCCTCGCAACCCTCTAGTATTTTTATGTTGAAAAGCCGGTGCGTACGGGAGGCGTGTTCAAAAGAAAATCCCTGTTCCTGTTTTCAGGCGCAATACTGGTGATATTCGGCCTCATCGGGCTGCTAGGCACATCCACAAGGGGGCTGCCTGCGCGATTTGACAGCGGTGTGCTGCAATACGCAGCAGCGGCAAGCGACGTCAACCGCGATCCGCAGAAATGCGCGTTCCCTGACCCGCGCCATCTCGACGAAAAAACAATTTGCAAAGTAGGTGTTCCCCAAAAAACCTCTCCCGATTTTTTACTATGGGGGGATAGCCACGCGAACGCGCTGGAACCTGCCGTCGCCGTCATGGCAAGAGAACATAAAGCATCCGGATGGATCGTTACTTACGCCGGCTGCCCTGCGCTGGCCGGTGTGGATCGCGCCGACAACTTTATCGAATTTTCCTGTCCGGAAATCAGCGATACAGTTTTGAAAATCATCAGCCGCAACAAAATCAAGAATGTTATCCTCGTCACACGCTGGGATATGTACGCCCTTGGCTGGGAGAAAGGCGGCACCGAAACGGCACGGGAGCCCTTCATATCCTTCACCACGAAAGACGGCCGGCGCCTGACGCGTCGGGAGGCTTTTGCCGCTGCCTTTCAGGAAACCGTCTCAAAGCTCAGGGCGCTGGGCGTGAATGTCTGGGTCGTGAGGCAAGTGCCGCCGCAACTGGTGCATGTTCCCTCGGCGCTGGCCAAGGCGCAATATCTTGGCCGCGACCCCGAAGCCCTGAAAAGGCCTTATGCGGAAATCCTCGCCCGCAACCGTTTTATCGATGACGTATTCTCGGCAGCAGCCAAAAATTACCCGATGAATTTTATAGACCCCGCAGAAACCTTTTGCCCGCAGCAAAAATCCTGCCTGATCGCCGCCGAAGGCCGTGCGCTTTATTCGGATGATACGCACCTCTCCTATTACGGCGCGCTGTGGAGCCAGACCATGCTTGAACCGTTCTTTAAATCCCTGCAGCAGCAAAAATAATATCTAACTTATTGATATTTAAGTTATTTTTTATGTAATATGGTATTGCAATATGGTAAAAAATAATATACACTTCTCCAATTAATCCTCTGGAGAGTTGCCATGCCGAGTCAGAAAAATTCCTCTTTAACCCCCGCTTTAAATGCAGCCGCCTCTGCAAAAAAACCTCTGCTGCTTGAAGCGCTGGATAATAACGCGACCCTGAACGAACTCATCGGCCTGTTGCGGCAGGGTGCAGACCCTAATCAGGCAGATGCTGCGGGGCGTACCCCGATGGGCGTCGTAGTTGACTGTCAATGGTGGCAAGCCGCCGAACTGCTGCTCGCCGCAGGCGCCAAACCGCCGCACTATGAATGCGACCCGGATGGCCCGCCTAAATATGACGGCATTGAGACCTCCATTCGCTTTACCATCGAGCGCGAAACCGCACTCACCTATTTCATCAAGAATGCCAATTGGTATGGGCCCATATTCGATGTTCTCAGTAACGGCGCCGATGTCAACCTGCCCAATAAGGACGGCGAAACGCCGTTACAGACCGCCGTCATCCGCGCATGGCCGTATGTCAGCGTCCAGTTGGTAAAACATGGCGCATGGCTCTACCCCGCAAACCACGATCCGGATGAAATCGTCGATAACAAGACCGGCGCCACGCGCCTGCTCGCCGTGATCATGGAGGGGCAGGACGGAAATGCGGTCAGAAAAATCCTTGAAGACGGCGCCGACCCGGACAAAGCCGACAATTACGGCCTGACGCCGTTAGCGCTGGCGCGGGCGCTCAACTGGCCCTATGTCGAAAAACTTCTGACTGATTACGGTGTAAAACAGGATGTTTCCTTCCCCGACCCCAACCAGAAAATCGGCGAGAACGAAGATACGCCGCTGCTATGCTATGCAGCCAGCTACCAGAATTGTCACAATGCCTACCTTAAAGCCCTGCTTGATGCCGGCGCCAACCCCGATGTAGCGGATGCCAGTGGCAAGACCGCCGCACACTGGGCCGCCGTCTACGGCAAAACCTGGCTTTTCGAAAAGTTACAAGCCGCAGGAGCCGATATATTCATGCCAGACAAAGAATACGGCCTGACGCCGCTGCACTGGGCCTGCATGAACAACCGGTTTGACATTGCCTCCCGGATTCTGGAGGTCTGCCCCAGCGAAGCCATCAACCAGCCCCGTGAGGAAACGCAGGAAACGCCTCTACACATGGCCGCCCGCAGGAAAGGTTCATCTGAACTCCTCAGTCTGCTGATCAGCTACGGCGCTTTCGACAACGTCGCGACTAAGTACGGCTCCACTCCGCTGGATTGCGCCATCGGTCAGCGCGACCCTGAGATGGTGCGTGTCCTGCTGGAAAACGGCGCGGATATCGGCAGAGCGGATACCGCCAGCATAAACATGGACGGAAATCCTAATCCATTGCTGTTCTCACTGGCCAACGGGCCGGATGAGAAAAGCGCCGAGATTGCGAAACTGCTGCTTGATCGTGGCGCAGACCCCAATATTTGCGCGGTCAAAAGCATCAACGGCGCAAATGAAGGGCAAAGCCTGCTTCATTACGCCATAGCCTACGGCGGGCATGGGAAGGGCTATGGTGTTGCGCGCGCCTTGCTTGACGCTGGCGCCGACCCGCACGCCACCTCCCGTATCGGCGAAAGCGCGATGCACTATTGCCTGAACCTGCGCGAAATCGAAGGCATGAAACTGCTGTTGGAATACGGCTTCGATCCGCTCAAATCTTTTGATTATACCGAACACCTGTACAGCAGCGATGGAACACGCGAAGAACGTCACATAGGCTCTGCCTATGATTGCGCCCGCGAACTTGTCGAACAATTTGGCCGGAACAGCGAATACGGTGAAATGCTGGACATCCTCGAAACGCATCTTGGCGACAGGAAACCGAAAGCTCCGGCGAAGAAAAAGGCCAAAGAAATATCCCCATAAACGAAGAATAAAAAAAACAGGACGAGGCCCGCAAGGACCCCGCCCTATTTTTATTTAAAGAAAGCCCTTACGCCGCGTTAGAGGCGCGACCGTCAGGCTTCCTGTTGCTTTCTACCCTGTTCTTCTCGAACTCTTTATCGAGAGGCGGAGCAGCGATATGGTTGACGTAGTTGCCGATTGTGTTCAGGGACAGGCTCAGGATCACGTCCAGAACATGCGCCCGGGTATAGCCGGCCTTGTAAAACACGCTGAGATCTTTTTCGTCGGCGCGGCCCATTTTTTTCATCACGGACCTGACGAAACTGCGCAGGGCTTCCAGTTTTGCATCCTTCAGCGGCTGTTCTCTGCGGAGTTGCTCCAGCACATCGCGGGGAACGCCGGCTTTTTCAGCCCATGTCGTGTGCGCTGCAATGCAGTACGGGCTGTTATTCATGGAGCTGATGGTCATGTGGATGACTTCACGTTCAATCGGCGAGAAATTGTCGCGCTCCGTAGCAGCGAAAATATCGCTATAGCCTCTCAGAAGGGCGGGCGACTCTGCCATTACACCCAGCACGTTAGGGGAAAAGCCGAGTTTGTCTTGCCAGTTTTTCAGAATTTCTCTGGATTTTTCTGGAGCGGTTTTAGGCGTATGTACGGTAAATGTCGTCATGTATTTATCTCCGTTGAATGTTAGGTTGTTAAAGAATCAGTACGCGTAGAGGTAGTTAGGACGCCCATTATCGGGGACAGTGGTTAAAATGCCGTTAATCGCGTTTTATTTTCTATAAACATGGCAAATTTGGCGAGTTTTGGTCAGAAAACGGAAAATCATATTCAGAAAAATGTAAAAACATAATAGAGTGTGAATCACCAAGCATTGATAATTCCTCTGAGAGAAAAGATTATGCGTCGTTCCGGGTTTTTATCGCTTTTAACGCTTTCTGCTCTCGCTATTTTGACGTCAACTGCGGCATCTGCCGCACCCGCCGTCGATTTAGGCTCGTTAAATCAACAGGATAACTGGAATGTCGGCATCGTCCGCACGCAGGGCGCGACTTATTGCGCGATGATAAGCCAGTTTGATAAGGAAACCGCACTGGCTTTCGCCAGCAACCCACGGGGCTTCGGCTCGATTGCGATAGATTTCCGTGAAAATTTCTTTCATCCCGGAACAGCCTACGAAGTCGCCATGCAAACGGACGATGTCAAGGCGCGCAAATTCATCGCCCATGCCAGCAGTACGCACTCCGTCATCGTGCAAACGGGGCTGAAAAACGATTTTTACAATTCCATCGGCGATGACGGGAATCTCAGGATCTGGCTGCCGGGAATGAGCATGGCCTTCGCCGTCCATCAATTCTCCGGCTCATTCACCGCGCTGATGGATTGCGCGGCCAAGCTTCTCCCCCCGCCGCAACAGGGGCCAAAAACGGCAGCGATGCCGGTGCCGCCGGTGGAAAAAGCGCCTCTCACGGCAAAAATAGATCCGTATGCTGATGAACAACGGGCACCGCCGCCTCCGGTGGAAATGACAAAGCATTCTGCTGCGGCTGAAACTGACAACGCCGCCGCCGGAGAAAATGCAGACCTCAAAAGAAAGCTTGCTCTGGCGCAGGCGGCGCAGGATGATCTCAAAAATAAATTCGAGCAGTTGAAACAGCAGAAGGACGCATTGGCCGCAGGGCTGGAAGCGCAGGACAGGAATTCCAAAGTTCTGCAGGCCGCGCTTGACGCGAAGGATCATGAGCTATCCACAGTCAAAGCGATTTCCGCCGAAGATAAAAAAACGCTTGCCAATCTCCAGACCAAATTTTCCGGCCTGAACCTCGACCAGACGGCGGTCGTTGAACGGCTGCAGGGCATGTTGACGGACAAAACGGCGCAATACGACACCCTGCAAAAACAGTTCACGGATATGGAGTCCCTGCAAAGATCCGCGACGGCGGACGCCGCCCGGGCGCAGGGAGATCTCGCCCAGTCCCGTCAACGCGTGGCTGAGCTACAGTCACAACTCACCTACGCGGAACATGAAAAAAGCGATTTAATGGTCCGGCTGGACTCTCAAGACAGGCAGGGCAAGTCCCTTTTCAGCAAGGTGAAAGCAGAGCTCGACGAATCCCGCCAGCAGGCCTCCATGCTTGAAAACCAGATGATGTCGGTCGCCATGCAGAAGGATAATCTGGCGGCGCAACTGGACGCGCAAAACAGGCAAAACAGAATTTTACAGGCAGCCCTCGACACAAAAGAAAAAGAGCTGTCGCTCATGAGAATTTCAGCTATGGAAAACAGCAAGGGGGCGGTGTCCTCCATCGAGCCCGCCGCCGGAAACAGGGGCAGCAATTTTTCCGGTAGCAAAGAGGCTTATATGCCTGCTATAACACCACATGCCATAGAGCGGAACGCCCCTTCCCTGCCGATAAAATTCAGATTCAGGGATCCGGCGCCTCCGAGTTCTAAGGATGACTGGCAAACTGTCGTTGTTCAATAATGATTAATGCGGGTAAAAATATAGAATGATCTGGCAACGTTTTTTCAGGCCCTGTGTGGCAATAGTATTTTTGTGCGGTTTTGCGCAGACGGCTTCTGCCGCCAGCGTGAGCCTGAGCCCGCCCGCCGCCGACTGGGCAGTTGGCCCCATCTCGGCAAAAAGCGATAGCGGCATCAACTACT
>JAHFPI010000025.1:0-7776 GCA_023266795.1 Rhodospirillales bacterium | reverse complement strand
TCAGCTACTGCTCCATGAAAAACACCTACCAGAGCGGGCAGATGCTGGTTTTCGCCCGTGACGGCGAAGGCGCCAATTCCATCGCCCTGGATTTCCGCAAGGACCAGCTCGTTACCGGCATCCAGTACGAAGTGACGATCCATGTCGGCGCCGTGACGCGCCGGATGAGCGCGCTTGCCGCCACTAAACAAGTCATGATCATGCAGATGGGCACCGATAAAGCCTTTTATGACGCGGTCAGGCGCAAAAACAGCATCGTTTTCAACATAGAAAAAAAGAACTACGGCTTTAACCTCGATGCCAGCGTCAGCGACGCCCTCAACGATCTGAACGACTGCTCCGACAGCTTCCAGACCGGCGGGAAGTTCCTGCCCATGACGGTTGCCCTCAAGAAGAGCAAGGTTGCTGATATGGCCCTGCAGAACGATGAACTGAGCGCCGAGCCGGAAACCTCCCCGCCTTCCAAAAAAGCGCCTGCGCAGAAAACCGCCGTCAAGGCCGCACCGAAAACGAAAACGGAGCCGGTAACGGAATCGGATCAGGGCCTGCAGAGCGATGTCGAGAAGCTGCGCGCCGAAAATAAAAAACTGCTGCAGGAGAATCAGACAACCCGCCAGACCCTCCTCGAACACAAAAACAGCACGGCTCAGGCCGCTGAAAAAGTCGCCAAGCAGGAAGCCCTGCAAACCGAGCTGAGCCGGGCAAAGGCGGAAAACGAGCGGCTGGCGCAGGAATCCCGGTCGAAGCAGGAAGAGATCAAGGCTGAAATCGCCCGCCTGAAAGCCGAGAATGAAAAACTGGCACAGGCGACACGCGTGGATCAGGACGAGATCAGGGCGGAAACCGAACGCCTGAAAACCGAGCATGACAGGCTGGCCGATGAGTCCCGCACCGTCAGGGCTTCTGCCCCGGCTCGCGCCGAGCAACGCCTGCCGCCGCAGGCTGAAGAAAATTCCGCCCTGAAGAATCTTCTGGTCGCCTCCAACGTCGTGTCGCCGGAAGCCTTCAAGGCTGACACCGCTCCCGGCACTTACCGCTGGACGGCCGACGAAATGTACGGCTCCGCGCAGCCCCTCCCGTGGATTTCCGGCAGGAGCTTCGGCGAGATGGCCAACAGCTATGTCCAGCAGGCAGCATCCCTGTGCAAAGGCTCGTTCGCGCAGAAAACCGGCAGGGTCCGGAAAGCAGGCAGGCTGAACGTCATCGAATCGGATATGACCTGCCTCGACGGCGAAAACGATGCGGCGGCGGCGGTGCTGTTCGTGGCGGATGACGGCAAACTCAGCGTCATCACGGAAGAAGGCACGGTCGACCAACTGACCACGGCGATGTCCGACAGGGATTCAATTATATCAGCCGCTTCCGGCCAACAGATCGACTAACGCTTTAATCTCTGCGTCTCGCCGAAAATTGCCAGCAGCGCCAGCATCAGGAAAAACAACGCATCCCCGAACCGCCCGTAAAGCGTCGGCGGCAGCGGCTTGGGCAGGATGGTGTCCACGACGCCGCCCTCGCCCAGCGGCTTCATCCCGATAATCCGCCCCAGCGGGTCGATGGTCGCGGAGATGCCGGTATTGGCGGCGCGCACCAGCGGCAGGCCTTCCTCGATGGCGCGGACGCGGACGGTCTCGAAATGCTGGTGCGGGCCGGCGCTTTTGCGGTACCAAGCGTCATTGGTGACGTTCAGCAGCCAGTCGGGGCGGTTATCCCGCCGCGCCACGGCGCCGGGAAAAATCGCCTCGTAGCAGATCAGCGGGCTCGGCCTGGGCAGCCCGTCGCCGAGGGACAGCGTCGTCACGCCGCCGCCGGGCGTAAAATCGCCGATCCCCGCGATGCCGTTGGCGATGGGCGTCATGTTCAGGTATTTGCGGAAGGGGATGTATTCGCCGAACGGCACCAGATGATGCTTGCTGTAGGCGGCCACGACCTGCGCCTTTTTGTTCAGCGCGATCACGCTGTTGAAGTATTTGCCGCTATCCACGGCAAGACCGCCGAAAAGCGCCATGCTGCCGGCGGGCAGGTTCATGGCGATATGGCTGGCGATCTCCGTAAACTGCTGCTGATCGGTGATAACAGCCGTTTCCGGCCAGACCACGAAAGTGATCGGCTGTTTCAATTCTGTTTTCGAGGCGGTGAGCTCGATATGGCGCTGGAAGTTATTCCACATATCCTCCACGCTCCACTTGAGGGATTGCGCGATATTGGGCTGGACGATGCGGACGGTGTAAGCGCCGGACTGTTCGGTGGGATGCAGATGCAGCCGCACCATCCCCGCCCCCGCCACCAGCAGGAACGACGCCATGATGACAGGCACGAATTTGCGCGGCAGCGCGGGCATGGCCGCCCACAGCAAGGTCAGCAGCGTGACACCGTAGATGCCGACAGCGGCATTGGCCTGCATCACCGGCAGGAGATAATGCCATGTATACCCCGTCAGGTTCCACGGAAATCCCGTGAACACATGCCCCCGCAGCCATTCAATGCCCGCCCACGCCGTCACCAGCATCAGCGCATGCGCCGCCTCATGCGCCCGATAGCGCCACGCGGCGAGCGGAATCAGCGCATAAAACAACGCCAGCACCGCCGGCCCCGTAATGGCCGACAGCGGCAGCACCCACCAGAACGACTGGATGTCCACAAACAGCGCAAAACTGACCCAGTAAAGCCCGAGCATAAAATACCCCGCCCCGAACGCCCAACCGGTCTGGAAAGCCTCGGTCTTTGTTTCGCACGCCCGCACCAGCCAGACAAACCCCGGCACGCACAGCAACAACACATAAAACGCCCCGATCGGCGGCAGGGATAGCGTCATGAATGCGCCAAGCCCAAAGGCGGCGGCGTATTTTTTGGGGCCGGTTAGGGCGGAGAGACGGGATTTGAGGGATGAGAGAGGCATTTCTTTATGATCCTAAAACCCCTGAAGCAGAAAGTCGAGTGCATCGACGATCGTTTGCCGTTGGTCTTCCACGTTATCGACAGGCTCCTTAAGGTCGGCGACGCGGAGGGTGCCTATATCCGTCGTCATCAGGATATATTTTTTTCCCTTCACCCTGATGACAGGTTTCAGTCTCGGCAACTCTTCCTGTTTTGCCTGCGCCTGAGGCAGCAGCGGAATGACCACCCGTGTCCTGAGTTCGGCGAGAAGATCGGCCTGAACGTCAATGACCAGCGGCACTTTCTTGGAATAGTGGTAGACGTCAAACCGCGCCATTAATCGCGCGCCCATGCCGGAGTGAGCAGGATGCCTGTTTTGTCAATGCGCCTGTTGTGGGCGAGGAGGGCTTCATGGTTGTCTTTTAGCCATTTCTGCTCGCGTGCCTGTTTCACAGCGGCGAGAATCCCGGTTTCCGCCGCCTGGGAAGCGTTCAGGTTCAATGTTTTCGCTTCCTTCAGGACGTCTTCCCTGATCGTTAAATTGACGGGGCGGCGTTTGGAAGGGGGGCGGTTCAGCGTCGTGTCCATCGTCATAAATCCTTTCATCGCATGATATATTTATAGTATATCACCATAAACAATGCGCGTCAAGTATGCGCATTATTGCCATGCCCATAGGGGCGGCGGCGTATTTTTTGAGGCCGGTTAGGGCGGAGAGGCGGGATTTAAAGGATGAGAGGTTCATTTTTTAAAATATCCATTAAGGGTGATTCCAAACCAAGATTTTTTTATCTCGAAATCCAAAGTGTCATTTTTTGACAAAGCAGAAAAGTCTTCTGGATTCAGAAAAAATTTTCCAAAAGTAATGTCCTCTAAGTGTTTAACATGGATGGCTGTTTCAAATGAATGATCTGTTTTTTCGATCTGAAATGTTTGACGACCCGTTTCTCCAATTATGTTGTTTGTCACACTGCCGACACCGTAAATGATGGCAACAAATAAAAGGGCCGCATAAATGGGTAAACTAAAAATAAGAGTAAAGAAATTAGGCTTCTTTTTTCCTGGACGCGGCCTTAATCTGTCTGATCGCCACCCCTGAATGTTCCACGAAACAATTATAGCAGCTATAATCATAGATAAAGCTGAGCCAACCTCATGCCATTCACTTGAAGGGCTATAAATAATTCCTCCCCAAGCATTATTCATCAAACCGTACCCAAAGAAAAATAACATGAGAAATATTATCCAGATGTTCGTTTTTTGTGGTTCCCCCTGCTTACCATCTATAAGGGCATCTTGCAGCCTATCCCTCTTATCACCTATGAATGCAAGTATTCCTAACATACCAAATATACAAATTATCCAGATGACAAACAAAAAAACCTGCCCCTCTTCGGAGCGAGCAGTAAATCCAATGCCAATCGCAAGAATTGAGAGAGAGACGAGGATTAAAACGGCTTGCATGATGTTCTACCGTTCCTTAATACCTAGCCTTCAGTGGCAGGGACTTCCTTCTTCGGCAAGTTCCGTATCCTCACCCTCGTCACGCGTCGCGGGTCGGCGTCGAAGATTTCGAATTCGATGCCGGAGGAGTGGCGGATGATTTCGCCACGGCTGGGCACGTAGCCGGCGATGTAGGTGATGAGGCCGCCGAGGGTGTCCACCTCCTCGTCTTCCTCGTCCTCGGAAAAGACGTTGCCGTATTTGGCCTCGAAGGACTTGATCGGGTAGCGGCCGTCGGCGATGGCGGTGTTGTCGGGGCGCTCGACCAGCTGCGGGACGATGTCGAAGGCGTATTCGTCGTCGATCTCGCCGACAACCGCCTCGATCAGGTCGCTGATGGTGATGAGCCCGTCGATGCCGCCGAACTCGTCCACCACGAAGGCGATATGGACTTTCGACTGGCGCAGCTGCAGCAATAAATCCATCACCCGCATGGAGGGGGAGACGACCAGCACGTCGCGCATGATGTCCTTCAGCTCGAAGGGTGTGCCGTCGGCGATCAGGGCGACGATGTCCTTGATATGCACAAAGCCGACGATGTTATCCAGATCCCCCTTGTAAACGGGGATGCGGCTGTGCGGCTTTTCCGCCAGCAGCTTGATGAGATCTTCGCGGGGAGCGGTAATTTCAATCGCCACGACGTCGGCGCGGGGCACCATCACATCGATGACCGGCAGGTCGCGCAGTTGCAGAATATTGGTGATCAGCCGGCGTTCGTGCCGCGCGACGGCGGACTGGGGGGCGGACGTGCCCTCCTCCTCGATCAGCTCCTCGATGGCGTCGCGCAGGCTGTGGTCATTATTGGCGCTTTTGGCGGGCAGCAGGCTTTTCACCCACGCGAGCAGGTTTTTTTCCTCATGTCCTTCCGGTTCGGGAGATTGGGGTGCGGTATCTTCCATGGAATTAGTGTCTGATCTTTTTGGTAGCGGAGCTTTCATGATAGGGATCAGGATAGCCTAAAGAGCGCAGAATGTCACATTCCAGTTTTTCCATAGTGGCGGCGTCCCTGTGGCGCTTGTGGTCATACCCCAGAAGATGCAAAGTTCCATGCACAATCAAGTGGATAACATGATTTTCTAAACTTTTGTCCTGTGTCAGGCACTCGCGGCGGATGGTCTGGAAGGCCAGCGCGATGTCGCCCAGCGGAATTTCACTTTTCAGCGGAAAGATGTCCAGCGCGGTGCGGCGGAATTTCTGCAGGTTGATCTGCGGGAAGGACAGCACATTGGTCGGCTTGTTTTTGCCGCGATAATTTTTGTTGAGCGTCTGCACGTTCGTATCGTCGGTCAGGATGATGCTAACCGTGAAAGCGCGGCGCTTGAAGGCGGCCGGTTTCCGCGCCTGTTGAAAAGCGCAGGCCGCCGCCTCCTCGATTTTCTTCTGCATCAGGGGGAAAGCCCTTGTCCATTTGGCCGAAGCCTTGTCGAGATGCACCCTGAACTTGGTCATTTCTTTTTATCCCGCTTGTCGTAGGCCTCGACGATATGCTTGACGATGCGGCTGCGGACGACGTCTTTTTCATCGAATTCGATAAAGGCCGTATCCTTGACGCCCTTCAGCACTTCCACGGCGTCGCGCAGGCCGGACTTCACGCCGCCCGGCAGGTCGGTCTGCGACAGGTCGCCGGTGATGATCATGCGGCTGCCCTCGCCGATGCGGGTCAGCGCCATTTTCATCTGCGTCGGCGTGGTGTTCTGCGCCTCGTCGAGAAGCACCATCGCGCTCGACAGGGTGCGCCCGCGCATGAAGGCCAGCGGCGCAATCTCGATCGTGCCTTCCGCCAGCCGCTTGGCGATCTGGTCCGGCGGCATCATGTCGTGCAAAGCATCGTAAATAGGGCGCAGATAGGGGTCGACCTTCTCCTGCATCGTGCCGGGCAGGAAGCCGAGGTGCTCCCCCGCCTCCACCGCCGGACGGCAGAGGATCAGGCGGTCGATCTCTCCCGCCTGCATCATGGTGACCGCCTGCGCCACGGCCAGGTAGGTCTTGCCCGTTCCCGCAGGTCCCAGCCCGAAGACCAGATGGTTGTTGCGGATGGCTTCAAGGTACTCCGCCTGACGCGGCGTGCGGGCGGTGATCACTTTGTTCTTGGCTTTGACGTTGATGTGCGGCTCCTTGAGCGCGGCCTTGGCAAGCTCGCGCGTGCCCTTATCCATCGGGCTGAGCGCTACCTGCAGCGCGGCGGAAACATCCTCTTTGGTGACATCCAGCCCGTGGGAGAGCCGGTCCCATAGCACGTCAAAAACGGTCTGCGCCATTTTGAGTTTCAGTTTCGGGCCGGTGACGACAAGCTCGTTGCCGCGCGCGGAAATCTCGACGTCCAGCTCTTCTTCAATCTGGGCCAGGTGCCGGTCGTGCTCGCCGAACAGGAGGGGGACAAGGGTGTTATCGTCAAACTGTAGTCCGATACGCCGGACAGCTTCTGTGCTCAAAATTTTGCTCCAAAATGCAAAGTAGGGTGTGGAGGACTCCACACCCTACTTTAACATTAAATGTTGAAGATTTGTTAATGCGCGGGCGAATCCTGACGAGGAATGCCCAGTTTTCTAACGGGTTGTTTTTGCTCTGCTTTTTCTTCAAGCCGGTCAACGATAGCCTGAACCGTCGGGTGACGCATGACGTCTTCGCGTCCATAATATTGCGCGGCGATGTTCTCCACCCCCTCCAGCTTCTCGACCATGCGCTTCAAACCTGAGTCTTCTTTCGGGTTCAGGTCGATTTGATTGGGGTCGCCCGTAATCACCATCTTTGAACCGGCGCCAAGACGCGTCACGGCCATGGTCAGCTCTTCGTCCAGAAGGTTCTGCGCCTCGTCGAGGACCACAAAGCACTTTTTAAAGGTACGTCCGCGCATCATGCCGACGGGGCAGACTTCGATGCAGCCGGACGGGTTGGTCTCTGTGTTGTAAAGCATATGCTGCCAGTTTCCCCGGCCGAACGCCGCATCCAGCTCGTCATAGAGCGGGCGCATGTAAGGGGACATTTTCTCGTTCTGGTCGCCCGGCAGGAAGCCGATCGTCTTGCCCGCCTCGACAGCGGGGCGCGAGAGAAGGATGGTATCCACTTTTCCCGCTTTCAGCGCGGCGATGGCCTTGCCGATGGCGATGTATGTCTTGCCGGTGCCTGCAGGGCCGATGCTGAATGTGATGTCATTGGCATCGACCATTTCCGCCTGCTCCGTCTGCTTGCCCGGTTTCGGGCTAAAGCTGTAATCGTGATTGAACGGCGGAATATGGTTTGGCGCATTGTCATTGAAAGCGCGTGACGCCCCTCCCTGCTGGCCGCCTTGCTGGGGGTAGCCGCTCAGTCCGTCACGTTGACGTCTTTTTGCTGCTGATCTGGTTGTCATGCTGCTTCTCTCTTCTGGTTGGGGGTGGGAGTGACGATAATTCCGGTGAT
>JAHFPI010000184.1 GCA_023266795.1 Rhodospirillales bacterium | reverse complement strand
GCAGGTTGCGCCGAGGCCGATCTTGATTGCGTCCGCGCCGGCATCGATAAGCGAGCGCGCCGCTTCGACTGTGGCGACGTTGCCGGCGACGATCTGCACTTCATTGGTGCGTTGCTGGCGGATGTGGCTGACGGTGCCGACGGCTTCGCGCGTATGGGCGTGCGCCACATCGATGAAGACGACATCCAGCCCCGCATCCGTCATGGCGGCGGCACGGTCAAAGGCGTCCTTGCCGATGGTGACGGCGGCGCCGACGCGCAGACGGCCATGCGCATCGCGCGCCGCCTGCGGATAGCGCGACAGTTTTTCAATATCCTTGACGGTAACAAGGCCGGTGCAGCGGCCCTGATCGTCCAGCACCACCAGCTTTTCGATACGGTGCTGGTGCAGCAGCCGCTTGGCCGTTTCCAGTTCGACGGCGCCCTTGACTGTAATGACTTCCTTGGTCATCAGTTCGGTGACGGGCTTGGCGTAATCCTCGAAAAAGCGGATATCCCGGTGGGTGATAATGCCGATAACTTTCTGTGTGGTTTGTTCAACTACCGGCAGGCCGGAAATTTTGTAGGTTGTCATCAGATCCAGCGCTTCGGCGACGCTGGCGTCGGGGGCGACGGTGATCGGGTTCAGCACCATATTGCTTTCGGCACGTTTCACGCGCCTGACTTCCTCGACCTGTTTGCCCAGAGGCATGTTGTTGTGGATGACGCCGATCCCGCCCAGATGCGCGAGGGCGATCGCCATGGCGCTTTCGGTGACATCGTCACGGCCCGCCGCGACCAGCGGGATGCCCAGCGTAATCGTTTTCGTCAGCCGCGTTTTCGTGCTGACATCCGACGGCTTGACGTTGGTTTCATTCGGCAACAGCAGGACATCGTCAAAGCCGAGGGCTTCCTTGATTTGGGCGTTTCTTTTCATGGGCATATCCCTTTATAAAAACTCGCGCGCCGACTGCGCCAAACGAATAGTAAATGTTACCCGCGGAAACCCAGCGCCACAACATACATTTCAGATGAATCCGCGCGGCTGGCATGCGGTTTGACGTGTTTGACCTTGCTGAAATCTTTTTTAAGCTGGTTAAGTAAATCCTTTTCAGCCCCGCCCATAAAAACCTTCGACAGGAAAGTGCCGCCGGGAACGAGCACTTCCTTTGCAAACTCATAGGCTGCCTCGGCCAGAGCCATAATCCGCAGGTGGTCGGTCTGCTTGTGCCCGATGGTCGGCGGCGCCATGTCGCTCAGCACGACGTCCGCTTTGCCGCCGAGCGCTTTTTTTAGCAAATCGGGAGCTGTGTTATCCATAAAGTCAAGGCAGATGAATTCCGCGCCCGGCACCTCCGGCATATCGAGGTAATCGATCGCCACGACCCGTCCGCCGGTTTTTTCGGGCTTGATGATTTCAACCATCATCTGCGTCCAGCCGCCCGGCGCCGCGCCCAGATCGACCACCTTGTGGCCGGGCTTCAGAAGATTCAGTTCCTCGTTCATCTGGATGAGCTTGAATGCCGCGCGGCTTCTGTAGCCTTCCGATTTGGCGGCGGCGACATAAGGATCGTTCAATTGCCGCTCCAGCCACCGCGCCGAGGAAATGGAACGGTTGTTGCGCGTCTTGACCCGCACCTTTTTCTGGGCGCCGCGAGGGGCTTGTTTTTTACCGGAGGGTTTCTTTTCGGTCATTTCAGCTTCAACTGGTTGCTGCCATAGCTTACAACCAGTTTGGGCTGAGGTAAATCAAATCTGGCGGCGCGGGCTTCGAGAGCCTGCCGCATCTGCGTCCATCCCTCGCCGGCGGGCGGGTTGAAGCGGGCGCCATTGTACGAAAGCTGGCCATCCAGTATAGCGTGCACCATAGCCGCGCCCCATTTGAATTCCTCAGGGACGGTCGTCGAAAGGACGAATTTCCCGAGTTCTTTAAGATTTACGGATTTTCCTACGCCGACTGCTGCATTGAAGTCTCTGACGATATACTGGATAAACATCGAATCCATCTTGTGGCTTATCGCATAATGCCGCGCCAGTTCGGCTGTTTCCTGCGGCGTCAGTGCGGAAAAATTGGTTGTTTTGCTGTCGGCGATGACCCGCTCTACGACCGGGCTGGTAAAATGACTGCCTTCTCCGCCGAAAACCATCTCCAGAGCCCGCATATCGGCCAGTTTTCCGATGGAGGAGGAGCCTGTTCCGAAACGCTGGAAGTGCCGGATGACAGCGTAGGCATCTGCGACGCATTCTGCCAGATTGGGCTCGCTTCCGGAGCCATCCTGACATATCAAATGCCCCGCTTCGTGGTCGAACGCAAAAACATCGACGATAGCCGCAGGGGCGTCGGATCCCAGCTGGTTTATGTTGTACTGGTTTCTCGGCGTCTTCAGGATGACGCAGTCATAATTCTCGATATTGTCTCTTAGCGATCCGCCAAGGCCATCCTTGTAAATCTGATTGATCGCGCCATGGATATTACCGTTGGTGCTGAGGAGATCGCCGATCTCGTCTTCGTCCGTTTCGTCTCCGCGCAGCAGTGAGGCGGGCAGGGATGAGGCGTCGATAAAAAATATTTTCTTTTTCTGCTCCGGATGGTCGCGGTAAAAATCCGCAACCTCGCAGTTGTAGTCAAACACGTAGGGCTGTTCTTCTTGTGCGGCGGTTTTGAAGGCTTTGCGCGTCATGTATTTTTTCCCGGCTAATATAGTTTACATATTGTATAATAAAGAGGGAAAAATAGCAATTATCTTCCAAACAGAAAGATAGTTCACCCTATATAATTGATATTAAACGGTATTTTGCGTCAGTTTTTCGGTGGTTTGATGCTGTCGTTTGCGGCCTGCTTTCGCGGGGGAAGGCCGAACGTCATGCCGAGACGGTTAAAGTCGGCCTCACGCGCGTCGATTGCCTGCCGCAGCTTTGGCCATTCAGCAACGATATGATTGCCGTTAAAGAGCGTGTGGCCGTCAAGAAATGCGCGAACGGCTGCAGCACCCCATTTGAATTCCACCGGAACATCCGTTGACAAGACAAAGTCCCCGAGCTCTTTCAGCACAGCAGCGTTACCCTTGACCAGTTCCGCCCACTTGTCTTTACCCTTAAAGGCAGCAAAGCCGTTGGACAGCTGTTCGGCGGATATTGGATGCATCGCGTGGGCCAATGCGTAGCGCCGCGCCATTCTTATTGTTTCCGATGGCGTCAGGGAAGCGAAATCGATTTTGTTCCTGTCGGCGAAGAGCTGTTCGACAACCGGGCTGGTGAAATGGCCGCCGTTATCTCCGGTAAAAATCATTTCCACCGCGCGCATGTTCGCCAGATGGCCGATGGATCCGGTTTCCGTCCCAAAACGCTGGAAATGCCGGATAACGGCATAAGCGTCGGCAATGGATTCTTTCAGGTTCAGGTTGTCTCCGTCTTCCTGCGGTATCTGCCGCTTCGTGTCATGATCGGAGGTGAATTCCTGACATATCATGTGGCCTATTTCGTGGTCGAATGTAAAAGCATCCGTCACGTCCAGCGCCGTGGGTTCCCCTAAAATATTCAGGTTCCTGCGGTCTTTGACCCTGTTGAAGATGATGCAGCTATAATCCAGATCGGGATAGGACTTGGACAAACTGCCGATGCCGTAGGCTTCCCTTACTCTTTCATCAAGCTTGTTATTGGCGCCCAGACGCTCGAGGACATCGTCCCCCTTGCGGTCATCGCCAAGGATCACGCGGGGCGGGAGGGATGACACATCAATAAAGAACAGCGCGGCTTTTTGCTCCGGATGGGCGCGGTAAAAATCCGCCACTTCGCGGTCGATATTGAATACATAGGGCTGCGCTTTTTGTGCGGCAGACTGGAAGTCTTTGGCGGGCATGGAGCTCTCCTTAT
>JAHFPI010000183.1 GCA_023266795.1 Rhodospirillales bacterium | reverse complement strand
TCCTTGGAAAAGGAAAAGACGGCGATACGACCCTGCTCGCCCTCTGCGCGCAGGGGCAGCTGCCGCTGCTCCTGAAACCGGAGTTATGGGCCAAAAATCATGCCGATTTTATTTTGATATGGGAAAAAGTGCCGCGCATTTATCAGAACGGTCTTGATGTAAAGGCGTTTATTCTCCATGCCAATCAGTCAAAGCTGCGCACCCAGTCCCCGCGCGCCCAGTGGAAAGGCCCGCTCTAGTTTCCAGACGAGCTTGTTTCCCTTGACTCGGCGGGGGTCTTTTGGTCAGTTAGGGACTTGAAATAACATATAAATTAATCATACAGGGATAACGACCATGGCCGACGTTTTTGATGAAATCAGTGATGACCTCCGCCGTGAGAAGCTCAACCAGTTTTGGAAAGAAAACGGCCCGTGGATTATCGGCGGCGCGATCGGCGCGGTGCTGCTGACCGGCGCCCTGTCTTTCTGGCGGCAGTGGGAATACAGCCGCGACGTCAAGGCGACGGCGGAGATGACCCATCTTGTCACCGCCTCCGATCTGCCCAAACTGGAAGCTTTTGCGGCGCAGACGGATAAAAACCATGCCATGATCGCACGGTTCATGGCGGCGGGCACGCATCTGCAACGCAACGAAAAAGATCAGGCCGTCGCCCTTTACGACGCCATTGCCAACACCTCCGGCATCGACAAAGTCTGGCGCGACCTCGCCCGCGTTTCCAGCATCAGCCAGCGCCTCGATAAGGGCGCGCCGGACGCTCTCGAAAAAGAACTCGCCGCCCTGTCCGGCGACAAGGATACCTGGCGCTATACGGCGCGGGAGCTGGAAGCCTTGCTGGCGGCGCGGCAGAACCAGATGCAGAAAGCCGTGGCGATCCTGGACAAAATCACCTCCGACCCGCAAGCGCCGGAAGAAGCCCGCCGCCGCGCCTTCACCATGCGCGAACTTTACGTGGCCGATCTAAAATCAAATTCCAAGTCCTGAAACAGGAAGTCCCGATGAAAAACAAGCTGATCCTTTTTGCCCTCCTGCCGGCATTCATGCTGCTGGGCGGCTGCGCGAAACTCGACGACATGTTCGGCGATGCGGAAAAGCCGCCGCTGACCGGAGAGCGCATCTCCGTCCTGCAACTGCAAAAAGAGCTGGTGCCCGCGCCGGAGCTGCAGCAGACGCCGGTTGTTCTGCCCGAAGCCTGGACAAATAAATTCTGGCCGCAATCCGGCGGCTATCCCAACCACGTCATGGGGCATCTCACCCTCGGACAGGACCTGAAACAGGTCTGGAACGTTTCCATCGGTTCCGGCGGCGACCGCCGCGACCCGCTGATCGTGCAGCCGATCGTCGCCGAAGGCACGGTCTTCACGCTCGATACCGAAGGCCGGATGACCGCCTTCAGCCTCGCCGACGGCAAGCAGAAATGGCGCGTCTCCTCCGTGGCGGAGGGTGAAGAGGATTCCGGCGCCGTCGGCGGCGGCATCGCTTTTGCCACCGACAAGCTCTATGTCACGAACGGCTACAAACAGCTGGCCTGTTTTGACGCCGCCACCGGCGCGATGGTCTGGCGAACGGCGCTGCCGTCCCCCGCCCGCTCCGCGCCCACAGTCATGGCCGAAAAAATTTACCTGATCACGCTCGACAACCGCCTGATGGTCTTTGCCACAGCCGATGGCACGCCGGTGTGGAATTACGCCGGCATAACGGAAACCACCAACCTGCTGGGCTCCGTCGCGCCGGCCGCCGATGCCGCTGCCGTCGTCCTGCCGCTGTCCTCCGGTGAAATCTACGGCCTGCGCACCGAAAACGGGCAGGTGGTGTGGGATGACAACCTTTCCGCCGTCCGCCGCACCGGCACGCTGTCCTCCATTTCGGATATTCGCGGCCAGCCGGTCATCGATCAGGGCATGGTCTATGCCGCCAGCTACAGCGGGCGCACGGTCGCCATCGACGAAGTTTCCGGACAGCGCGTCTGGCAGCGTGAAATCGGCAGCGCCGAAATGCCCTGGGCCGTCGACGCCAACATTTTCATGATCAGCACCGAACAGCAGCTGATCGCCCTGACGCGCCAGAAAGGCGACATCCGCTGGATCACCGCCCTGCCGCGCTTCAAGGACGACAACAAGGAGAAGCCTGTCGTCTGGACGGGGCCGCTGCTGGCCGGCGGACGGCTGATCCTCGCCAGCAGCGGCGGGGAGATGATCGAGGCGAACCCGCAGGACGGAGCCATCCTGAAACATACCGAGCTGCCGGGATCCGTGATGATCCCGCCGCTGGTCGCCGACAATACCCTGCTGATCCTGACGCAAACGGGCGAACTTGCCGCTTACCGCTAACAGAAAAGAAAAGAAAAAACACCATGACGTTCACCGTCGCGATTATCGGGCGCCCGAATGTCGGGAAGTCCACCCTCTTTAACCGTCTGGTCGGCAAAAAACTGGCGCTGGTGCACGACACGCCGGGGCTGACACGCGACTGGCGCGAGGCCGACGGCCACCTGATGGGGCTGGACTTCAAGGTCATCGACACGGCGGGGCTGGAGGAATCCTTTGACGCCTCGATTCAGGGCCGGATGCGGCAGCAAACCGAACGGGCGCTGGCGCGCGCCGACATCGCGCTGCTGGTGATCGACGCCCGCACCGGCATCACGCCGATGGACCGGCATTTCGTCGACTGGCTGCGCAAGCAGAAAATGCCCGCCGCGCTGATCGCCAACAAATGCGAAAGCAAAACCGGCATCGCCGGCATGTACGAGGCCTATGAGCTGGGGCTGGGCGAGCCGATCGCCATTTCCGCCGAGCACGGGCAGGGGCTGGACGAACTCTACACCCTGCTGCGCCCGCACGTGGACAAGGCGGACGCCGAAACCGCCGCCCTGAAAACGCAGGAAGACGAAGAGGAAAACCTTGAAAAATATTTCGAAATTTACCAGGAAGGCGCTGACATCGGCTTCGGCGACCAGGAAGAAACCGGCGAGGACAAAAACAACCCGATAAAAATCGCCATCGTCGGCCGCCCCAACGTCGGGAAATCCACCCTGCTCAACAAGCTGGTGGGCGAAGAGCGCTCCATGACCGGGCCGGAAGCCGGCATCACCCGCGACGCCGTCCACGTCGACTGGGAATTCGGCGGGCGTAAAATACGTCTGGTTGACACCGCCGGCCTCCGCCGCAAGGCACGGATCGTCGATTCAATCGAGAAAATGTCCGCCGACGACACGCTGCGCGCCATCCGCCTCGCGCAGGTGGTCATCATGGTGATCGACGCGGAGCATATGTTCGAGAAGCAGGACCTGACGATCGTCAGCCACGCCATCGACGAAGGCCGCGCCGTGGTCATCGCCGTCAATAAATGGGACACCGTCAAGCAGCGCAACGAAGTGCTGGATGAAATAAAATATCAGGTGGAAAGCAATCTGGCGCAAGTGCGCGACATCCCGACCGTGACGATCTCGGCGCTGAATGGCCTGCGCCTCGACCAGCTTTTACAGGCGGTTCTGACGACCTACGACCTGTGGAACAAGCGCGTCGGCACCGGCAAGCTCAACCGCTGGCTGCGCTCGATGGAAGAGCAGAACCCCGCGCCGCTGGTGCATGGCCGCCCCAACCGGCTGCGCTACATAACGCAGATCAAGGCGCGGCCGCCGACCTTCGCGCTCTGGGTCGGGCGCGCCGACGACTACCCCGACACGCACAAGCGTTTCCTGATCAACAGCCTCCGCCGCGACTTCGACATCCCGGCCACGCCGATCCGTTTTATAATCAAAACCAGCAAAAATCCCTACGCCACCTAACCCCTGAGCTTGTGGTCCAGCCGGTGATCGTCCAGCCCTGCCGGCTCTTCGTGGATCAGCACCTCGG
>JAHFPI010000182.1 GCA_023266795.1 Rhodospirillales bacterium | reverse complement strand
TCGTCCGCAACGGATTCTTGCCGCCCCCGCCGCCCATCGGCACCATGCGGATACTGAGGGTCGTACCGGCTTCGGGCGTCACCTGCGCCCACTTTTCCTGCGGCACATAATCGCCGTTCAGGTACACATGGGCGTAGCGCGCCAGATCCGGCTCCGGCTGCAATTGTTCAATGATCGCCGCAACGGAACGCCCCGCCGCGACCTTATGATGCACGCGCGCGGCCGCAAAAGGATGCGGGATGATTAGAACATCAATCATGTTCGTGGCCGTATTTTTCAATGCTGTCATCATCCGCAAAACCCTTGTACCTGTAAAATCCCGCGATGCGCTCCGCCCAGCGCGGGCCGGCATAACGCTCGATCACGCTGTTGATGCCCAGCTCGATATGCAGCATCTGCCGGTCGCCCAGCACCAGCCCGACATGCATCGGCCGCCCGCGCACGCGCAGCACCACCGTATCGCCGCAGCTCTCCTGCCCCGACGGGATGATCCGCCACTGCACCGCCTCGCGCTCGATCAGCGCGCTGATCTTCTCCACCTGCGTGGTGCGCTGGTATTCGTGAACATGCGATGGCAGGGCGATACCGAACTGCTCCGCCATCACCAGCCGCACCAGCCCCCAGCAATCAAGCCCGGAACGGTCGCGGCCATGATCGGAAAACGGCAGGCCGATATAATGCCCCGCCCAGAATGGGACGGGCATGGGGGAAACCTATTTGAAGAGATTTGTATGCTGTCGTCCCTGCGAAAGCAGGGATCCAGTTGGCGTTTTTATATTACAACAAAAAGAAAAGACCCGACTGGGCCCCTGCTTTCGCAGGGGTGACGGCTGTTGCCATTAAAAAACCCGCCACGTTACCGGGCGGGTTTTTTATAGGGAATAAAACTAAAACTTACATGTTGTTGCCGAGGCTGTTTGTGATGTGGTGCACGGCAGCGCGGGCAGGCGCGCCGACAGACGCTTCAATCTTTGCCAGGTATTTGGCGTTTTCGGGATAGGCTCTTAATATATCCACATCTTCCTTGCTATGAGCACCGACCATCGTATTCAGGGATGCCACGGCGTATCTCAGCGACGCCTTGTGCGGAACTTTGTTGAAGGCTTTTCCAAGTTTTCCCCTGATTGAATCTAATGTGGTCATGGTACCGATTCCTTCTTAAAGTGTTGCATTCCCTTAACCCTATCATTTAATCCTAAATAATCAACTAATATTATTTTTAAATACCAATATTTCTGCTTTTTTCGCAACTTTATAACAAAATTCCATATATCTAGAACAATCCGGGGAATAAGCCGGGGGAAAAAATCGCCGCCGGGAAGGGTTCCGCCGTGAAATCCTCGATGGTTAAAGTGCCTTCCACGCGTTGGGAATCATAGGAAACATTGGTCAGTTTGAAATCGACGAACTGCGCCTCCACCGAGTCGGGCGCGGCGGCACGGACAATCTCGATCAATACTGCCGGCGCCGAAGCCAGCGTCCTGACCGCCTGCACGATCTGCCGGTCGATGTTGTCGATCGCCAGCCGCGCGCGGGAGGAGCGGTTGTCGAGATCGTCAGGCAGAATCAGCTCGAAGGGAAACGGCACGAAGCTGTCGCCGCGACTGACCGTCGTGACGGCGTCGCTGGTGACGCGGATCGGCGCCGTCAGGTCGCTGTGGCTGATTGTCAGGAGAATCAGAAACGCCTCGCCTGTCTGCGCCGCATAAAGCGACTGCCGACCCGCGCCCGATATATTGCGGCTCATGGCAAAATCTCCAGCGCCAGCAGCGCCTTGAAAAAGTTGCCGTTGACAGCGCCGTATTCCGGCGGCCTGACAAAACGGCAGGATACCGTATCGCCGGTGCGCGGATGGACGAAATCAAAGCTGCCCGTTCCGCCCGCCAGCGTCGCGCTGTAAAATGTTTCGAGCGTCGCCACCTGCGTTTTGCCCAGCAGATAGCTGACCGTCAGCGTGCGCACCGCCGCCGTCGTGCGCTGACGGAGCTTGGCGGGCCCCTGCTCCATATCGGTGCGGATGGAAGTAACCGGCGCGGCTTCGTGAAAGCCCTCCAGCAGCGGGGAAACTGGTAATGTGTCGGGCCATGTGGTCATGGGGGGGTTACTTTCTACACTCTGTCGTCCCTGCGAAAGCAGGGATCCAGTTGGCGTTTTATTTTTAAGAGAACAAAGACCCGACTGGGCCCCTGCGTACGCAGGGGTGACGGGTGCATCACAATCACCTGCCGATCAAACCGGGCACAAGCCCGAACAGCAGGCGCAGCACGGCGGAGGTCTGCTGGCCGTGCACCAGCGAGGACGCCACCATCTGGTCGATGGTCGATTCCATTTTTTTCTGGTCAAAACCCGCCATCGTGCGCGGGTCGGCCGGCGGGGTGAAAGTGTTATGGCGCAGCATGGACGCGCCGCCGCCGTCTCCGGTCAGCCAGCCGCTGGTGGCCGGCAGGCGCGGCGGGCTGTGGCCGTGCAGCAGCGTGCTTAAAATTTTATGCGGCTGCCAGCTGAGCCGCTGGTTGAGCACCGCTTGCAGCAGGTGGCGGCGTTTCACATGATGTACCGTCTTCATATTTTCTTCTCTCCTATTATCCGCATCATTTATTTTTCGCTCGCTGTCCGCTCGACCGGCTCCAGAATATCCAGCAGCACGGTAATCAGGATTTCGGTGCAGGGCTGTTGCAGGATAAATTCATCCGCAATCTCGCAGCCCGCATGGCGGTAAATTATTTTAAGCATGTCGATCATCGCCGACAGCGGCAGGGACTTGTCCAGCAGCCCTTCGGCGATCTGGTACAGGCTGCCGTGCGCCTCCTCCAGCGCCGTAATCAGCGGCAGGGAGATTGTCAGGGGATAGTTTTTGTCCGTACCTTGTAAAACGGTCATTTTTTAAGCTCCCGGCGTGAAGCTGCCGGAACCCGTGCGGGCGAGCGTCACCGAAAAGCTTTCCAGCCCGTCGAAGCTGCCGCCCCGCCGGTAGCCGCCGACCACAAAAGCCGCCGCGAGCATATCGCCGTTGGGGAACAGCAGCTGGTAATTCTTCGCCGCGCGGCTGAAGGCAGCAGCGCGCAGCGTTTCCTCCGCCGCCGCATCTTTGAACAACCCCTCCAGCGTCAGTTCCAGCGCCTGCAAACCGGCCTCCGCCTGCACCGACTGGAAGCCGTTGCCGTCCATCGCCGTGTTGTCGACGAGCTGGTTGTCGAGGGTCATCTCCACCGCGCGCACCGCGCCGAGCGTGGTGAAGACTTCGGGATTGCCGCCGTCGCCGATTTTCAGCAACAGGTCGCGTCCGCGTTGGCCGGGCATGGGTTAGTCTCCTCTCATAATTGTCGTCCCTGCGAAAGCAGGGATCCAGTTGGCGTTTTTTTGTTGCAAGAAAGGTTAAAGAACCTACTGGGCCCCTGCTTTCGCAGGGGTGACAGGTTTTTTAAACGGGTTCGGTAATAATTTGAAACCGCTGGATGCCGTGGCGGGTGAGGCCGTCGGCTTCGAGGCGGGTTTCGGCGTCGAGGCACTGGCACAGCACCAGCGTCTGGTTCGGCACGGAAAAATAAATGTTATGCAGCGCGTCGTAAATCGCCGCCATGATCCGCCGCGCCTGCTGCATGCCGCTGCCCCGGCTGTAGGTGTGCAGCGTGAGCGTCACGTCGTTTCCAGAAACGCGCTGGCTATCCAGCGGCAGGGAACGCGTTTCGCCCAGCACGACGTAAGGAAAGGCCGTTCCCGCCGGTACGTGATCGAGAACGCCGCCCGCGCCGCCGGCCAGCAGCGCGGTGATTGCGGATGTCGCGGCCAGATGGGCAAAAACCCCGGTCTGCACGTCCCAGATGCTGTCAGCGGACATATTATTTATCCTTTTGAAAAATTCATGAAAAAGTCCTAAACTCCGGACTATGTTGCAACGTATCCTGA
>JAHFPI010000024.1 GCA_023266795.1 Rhodospirillales bacterium | reverse complement strand
TGCGCTGTCGCGGAGAGAGGAGAAAATAGTTTCATCCGTGCCCGTCAGCCAGATCTGCCCGCCGAGCGCCTGCAACTGGTCAAAGAGCTGCTGCCGCCGTGCGGCGTCGAGATGCGCCGCCACTTCGTCGAGCAGGATGATCGGCACGAAACCTTTTTCCGCTTTCATCATCAGCGCGTGGGCGAGGATGACGGAGACCAGCAGCGCTTTCTGCTCGCCGGTCGAGCATTGCGCGGCAGGCATGTCTTTTCCGGCGTAGGTTACCTGCAGATCGCTGCGGTGGATGCCCTCATGGGTGCGGCCTGCGGCGCGGTCAAGCGGACGCGCGGCGGCGAGTTTGTGTTTCAATGCGTCTTCCACGTCCACTGCCGGATGCGCTTCCACTTCCTGCTCCACCCAGCCGGTCATGGCCAGTTGCGGCTGCGGGAACAGCGGGGAGGTAACGCCGAGGCCGGCAACCTGCTGCTGCAAATGCCGGATTAAATTCAGGCGCGAGGCCGCAATCGACACCGCGTCGGCGGACATCTGCGCTTCGAGGCTTTGCAGCCATGCGGGGTCAGCGGCGCGCTCTCCCTGCAACAGCTTCATCCGCTCGCGCATGGTTTTGTCGTAGCGGTTGAGGCGGGTGACGTGATCCGGCTCATAGGCGAACACCAGCCGGTCGAGGAATTTGCGCCGCGCCGATGCGCCTTCGAGAAACAGCCGGTCCATCTGCGGCGTCAGCCAGACGGCGGAAATAAAGCCGGAGAGTTCGTTCTGGCTTTTGGCGTCCTTGCCGTTGATACGCACAAGGCGGCGTTTCGCGTCACGGTCAAGCCCCGTGCCGATCCGCACCGTGAGACCCATGGAGGTTTCCACTTCCGCCGAGACCGCCCAGACGTCCTCTGCACCGGCGCAGCGGTTTTTCATGTCGAGGATATCGGCGCCGCGCAGCCCCTTGCCCGGCACCAGCAGGCTGATGGCCTCCAGAATGTTGGTCTTGCCCGCACCGTTGGGACCGGTCAGCACGACGATGCCCGCCGCCCCGCCCGTCAGGTCCAGCCGGACGGCCTCGTAGCAGCGGAACTGGCTGATATTTATTTTATGCAGGGAAAGCGGCACATTAACCTCTGTTTCCCTTTGATTTATAAGCTAAAAACATGATAAAGCCTAAAGATTAATGCGCCATGATATTTTACAGAAACACTTGACGTTAGTCATAAAATTGTTTATAACTGAACATCTTTAATGCAAAAACCGATTCTGTGATTCAGGTTAAGAAAGAGGCGCACAAATGGCAACAGCAGATTATCCGGACTTCAGACCCGTGGGCGACAGCATCCGCGACATCATCAATCCGGCGCTGGCCGACGAGCGCAAGCAGCAGATCCAGATGGATATTCTGGATCAGATTTTCGGCGACATGGCGGAAGACCTTCCCGCCTGCCTGAAGGAAAATCTGACGGGCCTTTTTAATGAAGTGGCCTATGCCGAGTGGGACGATACGAACCGGACGGTTCTCACGCTTCTCACGCTGACGGATCAGCAGGGCCAGCCGATGTATTCCCCGGTCATAGAGATCGGCCTGCCGATTGTGACCCAGTTCACCGATTTTTTCGCCGACGATATCAGGAACCTGCCGGGCTATATTAAATTTCACGAAGCCGCACGCGACGCGAATGTGGCCGTCCGCCTGTCCGGACTGCTGAAGGAAGACAGCGGCGCGCCTAAAATAACCATCGATTGCAGCAAAACCTACGAGCAGGGGGCGATGGAGAATGCGTCGATATACCCGAACCTGCCCGAGCCGGTGGCGCCCGTCATGCTGGCTGCCGATTTAAAGACAGCAAAGGCTTTCACTTTTAAATAAAATCTCTATAGATTGCGCGATTCGGTTTTTAAGAAAGAGGATTACACATGGCGATGGCAGACTATCCGGACAATAATAAACCCGTGGGCGACAGCATCCGTGAGATCATCAATCCGGCGCTGAATGATGAGCGCAAACAGGCGATCCAGCTGGATATTCTGGACCATATTTTCAGCAACACGGCGCAGAGATTCCCCGATTTTGTCGGCGAGAACCTGATGGGCCTTTTTAACAAGGTGTCGCACCTGAAGGATGATCCCGCAGCGCTGAACGCCAGAGTCATCAATCTGCTCACCCAGACGGACGGTCAGGGCCGCCCGCAGTATTCCCCGATCATCACCCTCGGCCTGCCGATCGTGACCGATTTCACCGATTTCACCACCAACGACATCCGCGAGCTGCCGGGCTATATCAAGCTGCACGAAGCCGCGCGCGCCGCCAACGTCGCGATCAGCGTTACCGGCCTGCTGAAAGAGGAAAAGGGCGGCCCGCCGCCGCGCGTGACCATCAATTGCGGAAAGACCTACGAGCAGGGGGCGATGGAAAATTCGGCGATGTATCCCAACCTGCCCGAGCCGCCGCCACGCGTCATCGATCCGAAAAAACCCAAGGACATCCACTTTTAGGGGTTGGGCACTTTTAAAAAACCGCCATGCCGCACTTGTTGCGGCATCCATGGACGCCGGAATAAATCCGGCGTGGCGAGGATTTGTACGTTCAATCTGAAACTTATCTAAGGTTTCGGCATCGCGCTTTTCTTATCGGCGGGACGGTCAAATTCATCCGAGGCGAATAAATCCTTATTGCCGGCCATAAACTGCTCCGGCGTATCCGCAGGCGCGAGCTGCGACAGGAAAGGCTCCAGCGTCGCGGGGTACATCGGCGCCTGATTGAAGCTCTTGGCGCCGACGAGGCTGAAGATGAAAACGCCGCCCACCAGCCCGAACGAGAAGAACACTGCCGCCAGCTGCCGCCGCCGCTGCGGCATCAGGGTGGCGAGCGTCAGGCTGCCGTAGAGCAGGAAAGACAGCAGGATGAAATTGAGGCCGTAGCTGATCCCGCCGGAGAGCCAGTTTTCATTGGTCAGGAAATCGGCGTAAGCCTCGATGTACCACGCGACCGTGCCGGCGATCATGTAAAGGCACATCATAGCGGCGTGGCTCTTGAAGTGCGCCTTGTGCCGCGTCAGGCGCCCAGCCACAGACCAGGCAGCCGCCCACAGCACGATAAGCAGGGCGGTTCCGGCGGCGGCGGCGGCGAGCGACAGCCCCGGTTCATCCGTCCAGATCTGCAGGAAGGTCCAGCAGAGCGTGACGGCGAGCGCCAGCAGGACGCTGGCCCAGACGTTCAGCGAGCGCGACAGCCACGCGAATATCGGGTGGCCTTTTTGCAGGCGGAGCGTGGCGGCGACGGGGTATCCCGGCGTATAAATGCCGATCTCCGTCTGGCCGATGCGCAGGATGTCGCCGGGACGGACATGCGCGACGCGCTTCGGGTGCGGCAGCGCGTTGACGGTGAAGCCGTTGTCGCTGCCGGGGTCGCTGACTTTGCAGGTCTCGCCGTCATAGTCGATCCGCAGGTGCAGCGGGCTGACATACGGGTCGGTCAGGATCACGTCATTGTCGAAGCCGCGCCCGACGGTGACGGGAAATTTTTTGAAGGCGAGGTGCAGCGCCTGCTCGTCGTCGCTGTGCTTCCTGATTTCAAGGATGAGTTTCACGCGGCCCCCCTTTCTTTTTGGGCGGCGGGGGAAGCGGCTTGGTTGCGGCGGCGGCCTCGGCGGGGCGCGGCTTTATTTCGCTCATAAACCGCTGCGCCAGCGCGAGGGCGTTCTGTTTCGACACGCCCTGCGCCATCAGGCTGGCGATAAATCCTTTTTTACCGGCGCCGACCATCGCCATGTAGAGGTGCATGTCGAAGACCGCCGGATATTTTTTATACTGGCGGACGCAGAAGCTCGCCTTCCAGCGGAAACCGGCGAGATCGACGAAGCGGCTGTTGCAGTCGAAGTTGCTGACGTCGCCTTCCTTGGCGTTTTGAAAATCGGTGCCGGGGACGCTGAACTGCCCCTGATAAAAATTGTAAAACCGCACCAGATTGAGGTTGTCCTTGCCGACGATATAATTATAGCGGTAGAGGATGATGCTGGTGTCGAAATCGCTGTCGAGGAACATGCGGTCCTGGCTGGAGCACATCGAGTAATAATTCTGGTAGGGGTCTTTTTCCTTGTGGTTGGCGCCGCCCCAGCATTTCAGTACGTCGTGGATGCGCCCCGGCACCATCACCGGGCCGAAGGGCACGTTCTCCCATTTTTTGTCCAGCAGGGCGCGGATGCTGTGTTCCTGACTGGCGAGCAGCTGCTCCTGAATGTGGGTGTCGGCATGGCTGATAAAATCGTAGCCCGGCGGGTGCCGGTGATATTCTTCCAGCAGCTGTTGCAGCGGCTCGACCGGCACGAGGAAGCTGATCTGGTTGCCGGCGGTCGCGACGTTGATGCCGGCGACGGCGCCGTTATGGCCGATGGCGGGGCCGCCGCTCATGCCGGGGTTGATCCCGCCGGAGAAATGGATCTTGTCGATGAAGCTTTCCTTCGACAGGCCGTTGAACGTGCCTTCGATGATGGTGAAGCCGATGTCGTGCGGGTTGCCGAGAGAAAATAATTTCGCGCCCTTGGGCAGTTTCGACGTGCCGAGCGTCAGCCATGTCTTGCCCGGATGGTCCATTTTGACGATCGCCAGATCATGGACGGCGTCGGCAATCAGGACTTTCAGCGATCCCTTTTCGCCCTTGTCGTGGAGAAATTCAATGCGGTTGCTGGCGGGGCGCTGGAGAGCTTCGGCCACGACGTGATAGTTGGTGGCGATCAGCCCGTCCGCCGTGAACTGGAAGCCGGAGCCGATGCTGGTTTTTTTGTTGGAGGTCAGGTCGATGACCTGCACCTGATAGACGGCGTCGCCATAGTCCTGATAAAGACGTTGCGCCTCGTCGGTCTGCGGAATCGTCGGCGGCGCCGCCGCGCCCACGGGCAGGATGGCCAGAAAGGCGGCCAGTATTATCGCTGTGGAAAAGATAAAAAATGGACGCATGAATCCCCTTCGTTCTGCAATTCTCGATGAGAAAGCCGGACAGGGCAAGAATTAAAGCGCCTCCGTTGATTAGCCAGAAATATGTAATTATATTATAAAATTTGGCAGAATTTGGTAAAAAACTCTTTTGAGGTGGTGGACTCTATTTATGGTGCATGATAATGTCCCTTAGTTGACATACAAGACAGATATTTGAAGGAGCGTTTCCAGCGTGGGCAGTTTCTCTAATTCTGTGAAAAAGTTTTTCCATCCCGACCCGAATCAAATCGGGCAGTGGGGTTACACGCGGCTGCAGTATGCTGTTTCCGTCGGCGATCTGGGAAAAGTCCGCTCGCTGATCGCTGATGGCGCGGATATGAACCTGCCCGGCACTTACAAATATCCTCCGCTGCACATGGCGTTGCGCGACGGCAACTATCCCATCGTGCTGGCGCTGATCAAGGCCGGCGCGAACGTGAACTTGCAGGATTCTTTCGGCCAGACGCCGCTGCACATTGCCACAACGCAAAATCAGGAAACCTTCCTTCTCGCGCTGCTGAAATTCAACGCCGATCCGAACATCAAGGACAGCGCGGGCCGGACGCCGGCGCATGTGGCGCGGACTTACGCGGTGGATGTCATCGAGGCGCTGGCCAGGCACAACGCCCGCTTCAACGAGCAGGATGAAAAAGGCGACACGCCGCTGCATTATTTCCTCGATCATCCGGAGATGGTCGGCCTGCTGCTCACGCACGGCGCAAATCCCAATATCGCCAACAAGAAGGGCCAGACGGCCTATATGATGATGCTTGATGAAAAACGCCTGCAGCGCTATCCCAAGGAATTGCAGAAAGCGCTCATCCTCAAGGCGGATATCGACTCAGCCAACCCGCTGGGCGAGACGATCCTGCACCTGGCCGCGCGGCTGGAGATGGAGGAAACTTTCCTCAGCGCGGTGGCAAAGGCCGAGTTGTCCGTCAAGGACGCCAAGGGCAACAACGTGCTTCACGCGCTGGCGCACACGCAGAACGCGCGGATGATTTCGCGGCTGCTGGAGCGCGCGCCGGAGCTCGTCGCCGACGCCAACAAGGCCGGCGTCACGCCGATGGAAGAACTGCTGCGCCATATCGTGCAGCTGTCCGATGCCAACAAGAACCGGTGGCTCGACGCCGCACGGGTGATGCTCGGCAATAAGGCCGATCCGGACAGCAAGGATGACAAGGGCCGCGGGCTGGTGCATCACGCGGTCATGCAGGATAAAATAGATTTTCTCGACGAGGCGCTGGTGTCAGGCGCCAGCCCCAACCTCAAGGATCAGGATGGCAAGACGGCGCTGCAATACGCCATCGAGCGCAAAAATCTCCGGGCGATGGATGTCCTCCTCGACCGTGGTGCCGATCCGGATTTAATCGACCGGCGCGGCTGGACGGCGCTCGACCGCCTCGCGGAAAGCGGCGACCGTGAATCGCCGATCGTGCAGCGGCTGATCGTCGCGGGCGGGCAGTACCAGAAGCAGCTGCCGCTCTATCCGGAACTGATGCGCCGCCCCAAGGTACTCGACAAAGGCAAACCCGCCCCCGGCAAACCCATCACCGGCCCCTCCGGCCCGAGGTTGTAATCACCCACCAAACAGCGTCGTCCCTGCGCAAGCAGGGATCCAGTTGGTGCTTTGTTTTCTGATAAGAATTTTTTGAGTAAAGACCCGACTGGGCCACTGCTTTCGCAGGGGAGACAGTTTACTACTCTTCTTTCTTAGGCTCTACTTTTTTCGCCGGGTCGCCGCGCTTAAAGCGGTCGATGTCGCGCTCGAGGCTGCGGAGTTCCTCGCAGTCGGTGTGGCCGCAGGCCATGCGGATCACCTGCAGCTGCTCGATCGCGCGCTGCACGTCGCCGGAGTCGAGATAAAGTCCGGCGAGATAATAGTTGGCGCCGAGATGCGTCGGGTTGAGCAGCAGGGCCTTCTTGAAATTCTTGGCGGCTTCGGCGGTTTCACCGAGACGGCTGTAGGCATAGCCGCGATAGGTATAGGCATCGGCGTTGTCGGGATGGCGCAGCAGCACCTCGCCCGCCGTATCCAGCGCCGCGCTGAATTGTCCGGCGGATAAAAGATATTCCGCTTTCGTCAGCCCCGCATCCTCGCGGAAGGGAATTTCCTTCTGCGCGGCGGCGGCGGGCCGGAACGCGAGAAGCATCAGGCCCAGCGTCAGTGCCAGAGTCAATGTTCGTGTGAAAATGAAAAGCGGCGACCGCATCACTCGTCCGTCAGGATCAGGCAGTTGCCTTTCAGGATGCGGCAGGCGTGCGTGGCGTCATTGCGGGCGAGGCCGGAGAGCCGCGCGCGGTAAATCATCCCCCGCGACGTCATCAGCGGGGCGATGGTGTCGACGCCCGCGATGAGACCGCGCAGGCTTGTCTTGGCGAACTGCAGCGCTTTCGCGCCGGCGTCGTGGCTGGCAAAGGCGCCGATCTGGATGGCCCAGCCGGTGCCGCCGCTATCCGTCGTCAGCGGTGTGGTGTTGAGCGTGCGCGGCTGGAAGGCGGCGACAAAATCTTTTTCCGGGTGGCTGTCCCCGTCAGTCGTTTCCGTATCGCCCTGGTCTACGATCATGCCCGTCGGGTTGAATTGCGGGGCATTGTCCGCCGCGACTTCTGCGGCGTCAGGCGCCGGGTCGGGGACGATGACGGTGCGGCGGGCGGGCATCGGATGCTGCCGCTGTTGCGGCGCCAGCTCGGCGACGCGGATATTGCTGACGCTGGCGAAGCCGCGGTCCAGCAGCTGCGCCATGATGTTGTTGCGGATCCCGGCGGTCTTGCCGCCGAAGACCACGCCGATCAGCCGCGTGCCGTTACGCACGGCGGAAGACGCGAGATTGTAGCCCGAGGCGTAAACATAGCCCGTCTTGAAGCCGTCCATGCCCGGATAAATGTTCATCAGCCGGTTGTGGTTCATGTAGGTGTTGCCGGCGTAGGTGAAAGAGTCTGTGCTGAAATAGTGGTAATAGCGGGGATGGTCGTGGATGAGCGACTGCGCGAGGATCGAGATGTCGCGCGCGCTGCTGACCTGACCGGGATTAAAAAGACCGGAGGCGTTGACGAAATGCGTGTGCGTCATGCCGAGCTGGCGGGCCTTGGCCGTCATCAGCGCGGCGAAATGGCTTTCGGAACCGCCGACGGCTTCGGCGAGCGTGACGGCGCAGTCATTGGCGGATTTCGTGGCGATCGCCAGAATGGCGTCCTCGACGCGGATGCTCTCGCCCGGCTGCAGCCCCAACGAGGACGGCTCCTGCGACGCGGCCCTTTTTGAAACGGTGACCATCTGGTTTTTGCGCAGCGCGCCGCGCTCGATGGCGTCAAACGTCAGGTAAAGCGTCATCATCTTACTGAGCGACGCGGGGTACAGCACCTTGTCGGCGTTTCTTTCGCTGAGCACATAGCCGGTGGAGGCTTCAATGACGATTTCGGCGAACCGGTCCGGCTGCGGCTGCACGGTATGCTTCTTGTGGCGGGCGGCTTCGGCAGGATTTATCCCCCCGCCGAGAATCAACAGGCTAGCCGTCAGCATAATCATTAAAAAACGATTTAACATCAGATACATAGCCCCGTTTGCCGACAATGAATACCCCCGCGATAGCAGCAGCGCTGAACCCTACAAAATATGGTATGCGTTTACAACCTTATTGTCCAGTCAGCTTTTTTAAAAATAACCTAAAAAACAAATGAATCCAAAGTGCTTAGGGATAACAATGGGGTAGTAACGGTCATTTTTGACGGTGGCATATGCCTTTCACCCGCTTTTCTCTTTACAAAGTTATGGATAATATATTACACTCAAGGTCATTTTTATTGGAAAAGTCATGGCAGAAACAAACAACACGCCCACGGAAGCGCAACAGAAGGCAGCTGCATTCCTGACCCGGCCGAAGCCGAGTTTTGAAGCATGGCGCGACGCGCGGAAGGCTGATGATATAAAAGCAGCGGAAGCAAGGGCAGTTGCACTGTCTAAAGCAATAGAAAATGCCAGCATCGGGGACATTTTGCCGGATGGCAGCGTTTATGTGGGCATTTCGCCGGATACAAATAAACCCATGTGTGCCACTGCCGCCGACGCCCCTGTGAGCATGAGTTTCAATGCAGCGGCACAATACGCCGAAGAACTTGACGCCCATGGCCACAGTGACTGGCGTGTGCCGACAATAGAAGAGTTGAATGTACTCTACCAGAACCATGAAAAAGGGGCGCTGAAAGGAACGTTTAATATAAGCGGTTCACCAAATTTGAACGCTCACCACTGGTCGTCCACGCCATGCTTTAAGGATGATGGGTGGTATCTGGAGTTCAGTCAGGGATACCGGAATACCTATACAAAAAGTCTTGATACGTACGTCCGCTGCGTCCGGAGTTGAAAAGCTATGACCGAAACAAATAAACATCTCACAGAAGCACAGCAAAAGGCCGCCGCATTCCTGACGCGGCAGAAGCCGGGAACGGCGGCGTGGCGCGCGGCGAAGGATGCCGCAGACATAGCCAATGCCAAAGTCGGCGACATTATGCAGGATGGCAGCATTTACGCGGGCATGCTGCCGGAAACCCATGAACGCATTTTCATTGCCGCAAAAGACACGCCGTGCACGATGAGTTTTAACGAAGCCGCGAAATACGCTGAAGATCTTGACGTTCATGGCCACAAGGACTGGCGCATGCCGACGCTGGATGAATTGAACCTTGTTTATCAAAATATTGAAAAAGGCGCACTGCGGGAAACGTTCAACAGGACGGTCGAGGGGTCGGCGGCCGGGGGCTATCCGGGCTGGTACTGGACATCCACGCCGCTCGAGGACATTCCAATGTGGGTAAAAACGGTTTGTTTCTCTGACGGCCATGCGCATCACGAGCATCAGGAAGATGGCGGCCCTTTAAGCGCCCGCCCGGTACGGCTGGTTATTGGAGTGAAACGATGATGCCGGATCCATCCAGAAAACACCTCACAGAAGCACAACAGAAGGCCGCCGCGTTCCTGACGCGGTCGAAGCCTGATTTCAAGCGCTGGCGCGCGGCGCGGGAGTCTGCCGATATAAAAACAGCGGAAGAGAAAGCGGCCGCACAAGCCAAAGCTGATGCAAAAAGAATAGCGAATGCCAAAGTTGGCGATGTCATGCCGGATGGCAGCATTTATGCGGGTCTTTCTCCGGCAACGAATAAACGCATATTTGTCGCCGCCAGAGACGCCCGTGTGGCCATGCGTTTCAATACAGCGGCAGCGTTCGCTAATGCGCTTGATGCTCACGGACATAAAGACTGGCGCGTACCGACAAAAGAAGAGCTGGATGTGCTCTTTCAGAACAGAGAGAAAGGCGCGTTGAAAGGGACATTTAACTTGAATTCAGTACCCGATTGTTACTATTTGTCGTCCACGCCCATGGTCGATGACTTTGTGTGGATTCAGCGGTTCAGCGACGGTGAGCTGGGTCGCAATTACCCCTATAGAGCCGTGTCCGTCCGCTGCGTCAGGGGTTGAGAAGACATGTCAGAAAGAAATAAACATCTCACAGAAGCCCAACAGAAAGCCGCCGCATTTCTCACGCGGCCAAAGCCGGATTTTGAAGCATGGCGCGACGCACAAGCCGCTGTCGAAGCCAAAGCGTTGGAAAAGATCAAGGTCGGCGACACAATGTCGGATGGCACAATTTATGCCGGCATTTCTCCCGATACAAATGAACGCATGTACGTCGCTGCCAAAGGCGAAAAGATAATCATGGATTTTAACGAAGCGGCAGGCTACGCCGCCACACTCGATGCTCACGACCACAAAGACTGGCGCGTGCCGACAAAAGAAGAGCTGGATGTCCTTTTCAGGAACAGTGAAAAAGGCGCGCTGAAGGGGACGTTTACCAAGACGGTTTCATATCCCGGTGATTACTACTGGTCGTCCATGCGCAGCAGCGATTCCCTTTCGTGGCAGCAGGCGTTCAGTAACGGACAACAGTACTCCAGACACTGGAGCTCCCTCGCGTTCGTCCGCTGCGTCCGGAGTTAAAGAGCTATGGCGGAAAAAAAGAAAACACTCACGGAAGCGCAGCAAAAAGCCGCCGCATTTCTGACGCGCGCGAAACCGGATTTCAGCGGCTGGCGCGACGCGCGGAAGGCGGAGGACAGACTGCGTGCAGAAGAGCAGGCGCAGGAAGCGGTAGCAAGAGGCGAGGTCGGCTATCAAATGCCGGACGGCAGCATTTATGCGGGTATTTCGCCGGATACAAACAAGCACATGTACGTTACTGCCAAAAGCGCTTCCCTCAGCATGAACTTCAACGCAGCGGCGGTGTACGCCGAAGGCCTCGACGCCCACGGTCATCAGGACTGGCGCCTGCCGTCGAGAGGCGAACTGGATGTCCTTTCCTTTAACCGCGACAACGGCGCGTTAAAGGAGACATTTAACACGGCGGGCATGGGCCATCTTGGTTATTTCTGGTCGTCTTCAATCACTACGTTGATTGATAAAGAAGGTTCTGCGTGGGCCCGGCAGTTTGTCGACGGCGTCATAATGGGGGGTGGCTACGACAAATCCTACACTTTCTCCGTCCGCTGCGTCCGGAGTTAAAGAGCTATGGCAGAAAAAAAGAAAACACTCACGGAAGCGCAAAAGAAAGCAGCCGCATTCCTGACGCGGGCGAAGCCGGATTTCAGCGGTTGGCGCACGGCGCGGGAGGTTGAGGTGGCTAAAGCCGAAGCTGAGGTCATCGCCAAAGCCAAGGCCGGTGACGTGATGCCGAACGGCAGTATTTATGTGGGCATCTCGCCGGACACGCAGGAGCGCATGTTCGTTACTGCGCAAGACGCTTCCCTCAGCATGAATTTTAATGATGCCGCGATATATGCGAAGGGGCTTGCCGTTCACGGCCGCAAAGACTGGCGGTTACCGACACTAGATGAACTGAAAATGATCTTTCAGAATAAAGAAGAAGGCGCGCTGAAAGGCACTTTTAATGCCACGGATTCTTCAGAAATGGGCCCTCACTGGTATTGGTCCTCCACGGAATGGTATTCCAATCCGGGCACGATGTGGGTCGTCCGGTTCTCGGCTGGCGATGCCGGCATCTACCCTGGTGACAGGACGCCCATTAGTTGCCGCCCGGTGCGGTTTGCGCCAGCCCTTAAATAACCATAACTATAAAAACTTTATTACCCGTTTTCCCCGCTGATATTTTTTCCGGATGGTGCTAAGCTCGTCAGCCGTAAAACGAAAAACAGAAATTTTTTATAAATGCAACTCATTGATTTAAATAGAATTATCATGTCTGCCGATGATGGAGAAGGGCAGCGTCCGGGCAAGACGGAAACCGGCGTCCTGACCCGTACCCGCGCCAAAACCAAGAAGCCGGCCATGTACCGGGTTCTTTTGTTAAATGACGATTTTACGCCGATGGACTTCGTTATTCACATCTTGGAAAGGTTTTTTAGCAAGAATAGACAGGAGGCGACGGAAATCATGTTACAGGTTCACCGTCGCGGCGTTGGCGTCTGCGGGGTTTATACGTATGAGGTCGCCGAGACGAAAGTCAATGTGGTGATGGATTACGCCCGCAAGAACGAACATCCGCTGCAATGCACTATGGAGAAGGAATAAAACAATGCTTTCTCGTAACCTTGAACAGACCCTGCACCGCGCGCTCGCCTGCGCCAATGCGCGCCGTCATGAATTCGCGACGCTGGAACATTTATTGCTGGCGCTTACCGAAGATCAGGACGCGATGGCGGTGATGCGCGCCTGCGGCGTCGACATCGACCGGCTGCGCGGCGAGCTGACCAGCTACATCGACACGGAACTGCAAAACCTTGTGCATCCCGCCGCCGAGGAAGCCAAGCCGACCTCCAGCTTCCAGCGGGTGCTGCAGCGCGCCGCGATTCACGTCCAGTCTTCGGGGCGCGAGGAAGTGACCGGCGCCAACGTACTGGTGGCGCTGTTCTCCGAGCGCGAGAGCAACGCGGTGTTCCTGCTGCAGGAGCAGGAGATGAGCCGTTTTGATGCGGTGAATTACATTTCCCACGGCATCGCCAAGGTGCCGGGGCACAGCGAGACGCGCGCTGCGCAGGGCGCCGACGAAGAGACCGCCGACGAGCACATGATCAAGAAAGGCCGCGAGGCGCTGGACGCCTATTGCGTCAACCTCAACAACAAGGCGATCAAGGGCAAGATCGACCCGCTGATCGGGCGGGAGCAGGAAGTCGACCGCACGATACAGATATTGTGCCGCCGCACCAAAAACAACCCGCTGTATGTCGGCGACCCCGGCGTCGGCAAGACGGCGATTGCCGAAGGCCTCGCCCGCCGCATCACCGAAGGCGACGTGCCGGAAGTGCTGCGCGACTGCACGATTTACGCGCTGGACATGGGCGCGTTGCTGGCGGGCACGCGCTATCGCGACGATTTCGAGGAGCGCATCAAGGCGGTGCTGACCGAATTGCAGGCGATCGAGTGCTCTATTTTATTCATCGATGAAATCCACACCGTGATCGGCGCGGGCGCGACCTCCGGCGGGGCGATGGATGCCTCCAATCTTTTGAAGCCGTCGCTGTCGAACGGCGCGCTGCGCTGCATCGGCTCGACCACCTACAAGGAATACCGCAACCACTTCGAGAAGGACCGCGCGCTGGTGCGCCGCTTCCAGAAGATCGACGTCAACGAACCGTCGCAGGAAGATTCAATCAAAATCCTCAAGGGGCTCAAGCCTTATTACGAGGAGCATCACAAGGTGCATTATTCGGAGGAAGCGCTTCGCGCGGCGGTGGAGCTGTCCGTGCGCTATATCTGCGACCGCAAGCTGCCGGACAAGGCGATCGACGTGATCGACGAGGCGGGCGCGGCGCAGATGCTGGTCTCGCCCGACAAGCGCAAGAAGAACATCACGGTCAAGGACATCGAGGCGATTGTCTCCAAAATCGCCCGCATCCCCCCCAAGACCATCACCAAGGACGACAAGGAAGTGCTGGCCAATCTCGAGCGCGATCTCAAGACGATGGTCTTCGGGCAGGATCCGGCGATCATGGCGCTGTCGGCGGCGATCAAGCTGTCCCGCGCCGGATTGCGCGAGCCGGAAAAACCCATCGGCAGTTATTTATTCTCCGGTCCGACCGGCGTCGGCAAGACCGAAGTGGCGCGGCAACTGGCCAAGACGTTGGGGCTGGAGCTGATCCGCTTCGACATGTCGGAATATATGGAGCGGCACTCCGTGTCGCGGCTGATCGGCGCGCCGCCCGGCTATGTCGGCTTCGATCAGGGCGGGCTGCTGACGGACAAGATCGACCAGCATCCGCATTGCGTCCTGCTGCTCGACGAAATC
>JAHFPI010000181.1:3071-3966 GCA_023266795.1 Rhodospirillales bacterium | reverse complement strand
CTCGTTGAATAGCCTGTACCAGTTCACCTCTGCCTTCAGATGCAGAAAAACCGATCCCAGTCCCAGCGCCGCCCTATCCATAAAAACAAATTCGCGCGGCAGCCTCACGCCGCCAACGCGGCGCAGCTCCTGATGCACCGTATGGGCAATTTCACGGCCATAGATGCCTTTTGTCACCACGCCGATAGTCCGCACCTTGTTATCCAGAATAGGGCCGTATAAAAACCGCGCCCACATGTTCAGCACGTCAATCATCTTTTTGTTCAAATTTTTAAATCCCCAGCTCTCGTAGGCTTCAACCGCCATATCGTCGTTGTCGTTTTGCAGGGCGCGGTACAGCTTGATCACTCCCTCGACAAAACGCGGCGGGAAAACGCGCACGCAGCCGAAATCCATCAGGTTAATCGTATTATCCTTCTGCACGGTATAATTGCCGAGGTGCGGATCACCGTGAATCACGCCGTAATAATACAGCGGCACATACCACGCCCGGAACAGGTTGAGCGCGAGCTGGTTGCGCTGCGCCTGTCCGGCCTTCACGAAACTCAGCATCCCCGCCCCTTCCAGCCACGTTGCCGTCAGCAGGCGGCCGGTGGAAAGCGCCGGAATGACTTTTGGCACATGCACGGCTTTTTCATTTTGCAGCATAAAACCGTAAAGCCCCGCATGCCGCGCCTCAAGCCGATAATCCAGCTCTTCATGCAGTCTGGCGGCGATTTCCTTCTGGATATCGCCCGTCATGATGGAATGATCGTATTTCTCGAAAACGCCGAGCAGCATCTTCAGCTGTTGCAGGTCAGCCGCGACAGCCGACTCCATGTCCGGATATTGCAGCTTGCAGGCCACCTGCACGCCGTCCAGCGTCACCGCCTTATGCACCTGCCCCAGCGAGGCC
>JAHFPI010000181.1:0-3061 GCA_023266795.1 Rhodospirillales bacterium | reverse complement strand
GAAAGGCCAGCCCATCGGCGGCGCCTGCGATTGCAGTTTTTGCAGTTCCAGCACATATTCCTTGGGCAGCGCTTCGGGGATGGTGGCCAGCAGCTGGGCGATCTTGAGCAGCGGCCCCTTGAGCTCGCCGAGAGATTCCATCAGCTGTTTTGCATGTTCAGGCCGGTTGATGTCCAGCCCGAGATATTTCTGCCCCGCAAGGCGCGCCGCCAACCCCGACATGGTCGTTGACACCTTGGCATAGCGCTTCATCCGCCGGCCCAAAGAACTTCGTTCGGTGGAACTTTGCTCCGTTTGCTGTTTTTTCTTCATGCAGGAAAATTACATCTGGCCGATGATGTCCTTCGTCGTCGCCGTTGCGGGTATTACCGGCGTCGGCGGCCATGTCGCGAGAGGCCCCGGTGCCGCCAGCATCGTCGTCAGATCGGCCAGCGCCGTAGATAGAACCGGATTATCCGTCGCGGTCGCCAGTTCATAGAGGAAAACCGGCGTCGCCCCCGGCGGATTGGGGGTCAGGAAATCTTCCAAGCTGTAGTAGGGCGTCATCGTGAAGTAATCTCCCTCGGGCGGGTAGAACTCGCTGGTTGTATGATTATCCTTGTTCCACAAATCATCCATGCGGGTGCAGTTCATGTTCGCCGCGAAAACAGTCGTTTTAAGCTTCGCCAGAAGAGGGCTCAGGACGCGGTTCCTGTTCTTTTCAATGTTATTAACCATGATGTCCAATTGCTTGACGAGAGCGAGGTACTGAGCCATTTTACCCGGAAGAGCGGACGCCGCCGCCCCTGCAAAAGTGCCGATGAGCCGATCGATTGTTAAAACGAGGCCAAGGTATGTGGTAGTATTTGCAACTGTGGGAACGCCGAGAATCGGCGCTTCTCCATCCTGAAAAGCCTTGATTAACGCGATTGTCGGTTTCAGACTGTTTGCAAGCAGTGTAAGGCTGTTCGGCACGACCCAGGGCGGCAGGAAGTTAAGCATCTCGTTGTCAAGAACGGGACTCACCACAGTGTCCAGATCTATCGCCAGCATCTCCTGCGCCCCCCAGTCGGGATAGGCCAGCGGCGCCGTGAAAACGAACGTGTTCGCCGGCGGCGGGTCTGCCTGCACGTTATCGGAAAAAATATACCCGAGACGCGCGCTCAGCACCAGCGCTTGATCAAAGCAGGTCAGGTACATGGTCGATTCTTGCCGGTTGATGATCTCCCGCTCATAGGCCCTGTCCCTGGCGCGTATGGCATCTGCCTGATGCTGCAGCAGAGGCATAAAGTCAGGGCTGCATCCCGGTTCCAGCGCATACCCCGCCGTGGCCGAAAGACCAAGGACGGCGGAAGCCAGCAGCGAAAGAAAAAGGATTTTTTTCATTTTAAATCAAATCCCCTATGGGCATGGCCCTGAAGAAATTCCCGCAATCGTCAAAACCTCGCAGGAGGACTTGGCGGCAGTAAAATCCAGTGGTGTCGGTGCAGGCAGGGCCGTGACAGCGGTATTCAGTTTATTAAACACGTCCGCTCCGGGCGCCTTTGCCGCATTCCAGCCCGCCGTAAAATCCGTACCGCCGCCGGGAGCTGGTACATTCCCGCTCATCAAATCATCAAATGTGGCATAAGGCGTGCCTGTATTAATCCCCTCATCACTGATCAGCTTCCACAATTTATCTATTTCCGTGCACACAAACGCGCCGCCGCCGTTGACGGGCATTACAGTCTTGAGCGAAGTCGTGAAGTCTCCGGAAAAGATGGCGCCGCCCTGCTTGGCGGAAACGCCCGCCACCTGATCAAAGCAGGTAAGAGTCAAAACGCTGTCCGGCTTGTCGATCATCTCCCGCGTGACTGCTGTGTCGTAAGCCACCTGCGCTTCCGCCTTGGCCGACAGGGCCGTCATGACAAGAGGATCACAGCCCACCGCCGTAGCGGCCAAAGCCGAAGTGCTAATGCAAGCTATGCAGGCTGCCGATAAAGCAGCCGAAAAGAGCTTTCCGGAATTTCTGAAAACGTAACGCATCATGACGCCTTACCCCGAATTTACCCACATTCTTTATTTTAACAAAATTTGCTGTAAATGTCTTGTATATTTGTCCCCATACCGCTTAAGCTTCTATAATCAAAGAGGAATTCTCTATTATGCGTATTACCGGCGGAATACACAGAAGCCGCCCACTGGCAGCGCCCAAGGGCAAAAATACACGCCCCACCAGCGACCGGGCGCGCGAGTCTATTTTTAACATCCTGCGCCACGGCAGCTGGCATCATGGTGTATTGGAAGGAGCGACGGTACTGGATGTTTTCTCCGGTACGGGCGCCCTCGGGCTGGAAGCCCTGTCGCAGGGGGCGCGGCACGCCGCCTTTATCGAACGGGAGCACCCGGCGATCGATTTCTGCCAGACCAATATCGAAACGCTGGGAGAATCGGAGCGTACGACGATTTTCACCTTCGATGCCGTTAATCCCATCGCCCGGCCGCTTTATATCGAGCCGCGCACGCTGGTTTTTCTGGATCCTCCCTACGGCAAATATCTCGGCGCCGAGTCCCTGAAAGGCCTTGTCGGCAAGGACTGGCTAAAAGAGGGTGCCGTCTGTGTGCTGGAAATGTCCAAAAAGATACCGGAAATCATCCCCGCCGGTTTTACCGTTGAGGACGAGCGCATTTACGGGCTCGCAAAAGTGCAGTTCCTGATGTGGCAGGCTTAAGCTTACTTGTGCGGCTCATAAAGCTGCCGGCAGGAATCCACCGTCGGTTTGTCAAGAATGTACGGGCAGGACAGCCTGTAATCCGTTTTTCCGCCATCGTGAGAGTCAGCAGCCGGATCGTTGGGGGCCTGAGTATTTACGCCGCCCGCCGCCTGATTGTTGCTGCCCGCTACCACTCCCGGATAAGTCGGCGTTCCAACGGCATGAGCAAAAGAAGAGCCTCCCAGAATGAGCGCCAGTGCGGCTGAAAGAATGTATTTTTTCATGGGCGGCCTCCTGTAAACGGTACATTTTAATAAAATGCAATATATTATTATGGTATCATTAAAAGGTTAAAAAACTATTAATAACCACCTAACAAGCTGATTTTA
>JAHFPI010000023.1 GCA_023266795.1 Rhodospirillales bacterium | reverse complement strand
GACGTACAGGATGTGCCAGCCGAGCTGGCTCTTGAGCGGCGGCAGCACTTTTCCGGCCTCGCCGCCAAAGGCGGCCTTGCTCAGCTCGACGGGCATTCCCGCCTCGGTGTAGCTTGCCGGTTTGATATAGTTGCCTTTGCCCTTGCCGGCGGCCTGCAGGTCTTTGGTTTTTTCGGCGGCGGCATAAATCTCTTTCGCCGCCGCTTCGTCCTTGGCGACGACCTGCGAGATCACGCGGCTTTCGGGGGTTTTGTAATCCGCGATATTCTCGTCATAGGACTGCTTCAGCCGGTCGTCTGAAATTTTGGCCTCGTCGCCCAGCACGGTTTTGTCCAGCACGATCACGGACAGCGTGCGGGTTTCGGGCAGCGCATATCCGGCGGCGATGGAATCGTAATAGGCTTTCAGTTCCGTCTCCGCCGGTGTCTTGACGGCGCCGACATTCTCCGCCGTCAGCCGGAACCACGCGCCGCGCCGCCACTCGTTGCGGTATTTCAGGGCGTCGTTGATCATCTGCTGCGGGGCATGCGCGCCGGAGGTGATGAGGGCGAGAAGCTGCTGCGAGGCGATCTGCGATTTGATCGTGGCGACCATCTGGCCCTCGCTCACGCCGTAAACCTGCAGGATGCGCTGCAGGGCGTCCTTCTGCGTCATGCCTTTTTCGATCAGCGGGGTGATGATTTCCTGTATCTGTTTTGCGGCCTGCGTATCATCTATCTGGATTCCCGCGTCGTCGGCGGCGATGGTGAACAGGCGGTTATCGACCTCTTCCTTCAGGATCTGCTTGGGCAGGTCGTTGCGGTAGGCTTCGCTCTGCTTCATGCGCTGCCGACGCAGGATGCTTTGCACAAGGCGGTCGAACTCGGGCGCCGACATCTTCTGCCTGCCGTAACTGACGATCGTGTCGTTGGATACGCCGCGCCGGAACATGCCCTGAACGTCCATCAGGGCGAGGCCGGTCATCGCCAGCAGCAGCAGGCCGAACAGGATCAGTTTCAATACGGTTGACTTCGCACCTGCGCGCATCTCTTTGAGCATCTGAATATCCCTTGTTTGCGGACGACTTGATAATCCTCAGATATTTAGCGAAGATGGGGCAGGAAAGCAAAGGAGAAAGATTAATGGCCCCCCTCAAGCTGATTGTCGGAAATTGGAAAATGAACGGCCTGACCGCCGACAGCCGTGAAAGGGCCGAAAAACTGGCCGTTGCCGTGAAAGGGCGCGGGAATTTGCCTTTCCAGCTGATATTATGTCCACCCGCGACAATGGTTGCCGCCACGGCTGAGGCGCTGAGGGGGTCGGTCATCAAATGCGGCGGTCAGGATTGCCATGAGCAATCCTGCGGGGCGTTTACGGGCGATATTGCGGCGGTGATGCTGAAGGATCTGGGCTGCACCTATGTGATCGTCGGCCATTCCGAGCGCCGCCAGCACCACAGGGAAACCAGCCTGCAGGTGGCGGCCAAGGCCAAAGCCGCCCACGCCGCAGGGCTGATTGCGATTATCTGCGTAGGGGAGCTGGACAGCGAACGCAGCGCCGGACAGGCGGACAGCGTGATTGCGGGACAACTCAAGGATTCCATCCCCGACACGGCCACAGCCGAAAACAGCGTAATTGCCTATGAACCGGTCTGGGCGATCGGCACCGGCAAGACGGCATCAAGCGAGGATATCAGGCACATGCATGCCCTGATTCGCGGCAAGGCCGGCAAACTGCCAATTTTGTACGGCGGCTCGGTCAAGGGCAGCAATGCTGCTGAAATCCTGCACATCCCCAACGTCGACGGCGTTTTGGTCGGCGGCGCCAGCCTTAAAGCGGAGGAATTTCTGGCGATTGCCGAGGCCAGCGGGGAGGGGAAATAAATGTCCAGAGCCCTGCCGGCGCCGCTTAATATCGTTATAGGCATCGGGCTTTTAGCATGGAGCGCTCCTCTTGGTTATAAAGCTTTTAACCTCGTCAATTACGGCGTTCACGCGGAGGGAGAAGTGACGCAGTTGCACAAGCTCCAATGCAGCAGCGGGAGCAAGCATAACCGCACCCATTATGATTGTTATAAGCCCGTCGTTTCCTTTGATACTCAGGGGGGCAGGACGACTTTTCAGGCGGGCCAGTCAAAAACGGAGGGCGGCTATCGGGTAGGCCAGAAAATTGCCGTGGTGTACATGGCCGAAAATCCGCAGGAAACGGCTGATCTTGACGACGACTTCCAGATATGGTCGGGCGCGGGCTTTGCCTTTATTTTCGGTTTCGGATTTTTAGCCGGCGGCATCCTGCAACTGCGCCGGATGGGGTAGGCCGTCGGGGATAAAATCCTCTGGATTTTTGGTGGGATTGCGCTTAGAACATACTGAAACAAGACACATGATTTCCCATAAGTAAAACCGGAACTTAAGAAAGAAAAAATAATGGAATCCGTCATTCTGGTCATTCATCTGATCGTCGCGCTGTCGATCATCGTCATTGTGCTGATCCAGCCTTCCGAGGCGGGGGGATTCCTTGGCAGCGGCGGCAGCATGTCGAATATGATGGCGCCGCGCCGGTCGGGCGATGTGCTGACCCGGATGACGACAATTCTGGCGGGAATCTTTTTCCTGACCAGCCTGTCGCTGGCGATTATTGCCGAGCATCGCGGCCCGGCCAAAAGCATTTTGGAAGAACTGCCGCCTGTTCCTGCAACGCAGACAGCTCCCGCAACGCAGACAACGCCTGCAACTCCCGCAGCGGCTGTAACGCAAACAACTCCCGCAGCGGAAAAACCTGCATCTGCGAAGACGGCGCCGGATACCGCCGCGCCGAAGGCCGCTCCTGCGCCCAAAAAAGCAAAGCCGGTCGCGCCGATTTCCAAGTGATCTGACCTAAAGGAGGACACCCATGCCACGCTATATTTTTATCACAGGCGGGGTGGTGTCTTCATTGGGCAAGGGGCTGGCATCGGCGTCTCTGGGCGCGGTATTGCAGGCGCGCGGCTTCCGCGTGCGGCTGCGCAAGCTTGATCCGTACCTCAACGTCGATCCCGGCACGATGAGCCCCTACCAGCACGGCGAAGTCTATGTCACCGACGACGGCGCGGAGACCGATCTCGACCTCGGCCATTACGAGCGCTTCACCGGCGTGGCGGCGCGGAAGTCGGACAACATCACCACGGGGCGCATTTATCACAACGTCATCCAGAAAGAACGGCGCGGCGATTATCTGGGCGCGACGGTGCAGGTCATCCCGCACATCACCAACGAGATCAAGGAATTCATCGGCTCCGACAACGGCGACGCGGATTTTGTGCTGTGCGAAGTCGGCGGCACAGTCGGCGACATCGAGAGCCTGCCGTTCCTTGAGGCCATCCGCCAGTTCGGCAACGATGTCGGCCACGAAAACGTGCTGTATATCCACGTCACGCTGATGCCCTATATCAAAACGGCGGGCGAGCTGAAAACCAAGCCCACCCAGCATTCGGTGAAGGAGCTGCTTTCCGTCGGGATCCAGCCGAGCATCCTGCTGGTGCGGGCGGACCGCGAAATTCCCGACGACGAGCGCCGCAAGATCGCGTTGTTCTGCAACCTGCGGAAAGAATGCGTCATTCCGGCGCTGGATGTGGCGAGCATCTATCAGGTGCCGGTCAGCTACCACAAGCAGGGGCTGGACGAGCAGGTGCTGAAATATTTCGGTCTGCAGGCGAAAGCGCCCGACCTGAAGAACTGGTATGAAATCATGGCGCATATCGAAAAGCCCGAGGGCGAAGTGACCATCGGCGTGGTCGGCAAGTACACGTCGCTGCTGGACAGCTACAAATCGTTATCGGAAGCCCTCATGCACGGTGGCTTCGCCAACAACGTGAAGGTCAACCTGAACTGGCTGGATGCGGAGATGTTCGAGAAGGAAGACTGCACGGCCAAGCTGGAAAACGTTGACGGCATACTGGTGCCGGGCGGGTTCGGTGAGCGCGGCACGGAAGGCAAGATCAAGGCGGTGCAGTTCGCCCGCGAGCGCAAAATCCCCTATTTCGGCATCTGCCTCGGCATGCAGATGGCGGTGATCGAGATTGCGCGGCACAAGGCTGGGCTGAACGACGTCGGCTCCAGCGAGTTCGGCAAATACGGCAATCCCGTCGTCGGCCTCATGACCGAATGGATGAAGGGCAACGAACTGGAAAAGCGCGACGAGCGCGGCAACCTTGGCGGCACGATGCGCCTCGGCGCGTATCACGCGAAACTGGCCGCCGGTTCGAAAGTGCGCAAAATTTACGACGCGGACACAATCTCCGAGCGCCACCGCCACCGCTATGAAGTGAACACCACCTACAAAAAACAGCTCGAGGACGCGGGCGTCGTTTTCAGCGGCATGTCGCCTGACGGCAGGCTGCCGGAGATCATTGAGCTGAAAGACCATCCGTGGTTTATCGGCGTGCAGTTCCACCCCGAACTGAAATCCAGGCCCTTCGCCCCGCACCCCCTGTTCACGGCCTTCATCCGCGCCGCCGTGGAAAAGAACCGGTTGGTCTAGATGCTCTTTAGCTCATGGATATTCATTGCCGCCTTCCTGCCGGTGACGTGGGGCGTTTTTGCGTTTTTGCAGCCGCGCGCCGGGCGGGAGATGGCGTTGCTGTGGGTGACGGCGGCGTCGCTGTTTTTCTACGGCTGGTTCAAGCCGGTGTATGTGCTGATCGTGCTGGTGTCGCTGACGTTTAATTTTATTGTGGGCACGACGCTGTCCAAAAAGCCGAAAAAATCCCTGCTGGCCTTCGGTCTGGCGGTCAATCTCGCGGCGCTGGCCTATTACAAATACACGGGGCTGTTTTTCCAGACGCTGGATATGCTGGGCGGCGGCTATGCCATCCCGCAGATCGTGCTGCCGCTGGGCATTTCCTTTTTCACCTTCCAGCAGATCACCTATCTGGTCGATGCGTGGCGCGGGGAGGCGAAAGAGCTGAACTTCCGCTACTACACGCTGTTCGTGACATTTTTTCCGCACATGATCGCCGGGCCGATCGTGCATCACAAGGAAATCATCCCGCAGTTCGTCAAAAAGCCGGAGCGTGCGGAAAGCCAAGACCTGATCGTCATGGGGCTGACGGTTTTTATCATCGGCCTGTTCAAAAAAGTCGTCATTGCCGACAACATGGGGGCTATTGCCGATCCGGTGTTTACGGCGGCGGCGCTGGGCAATGCGCTGACTTTTTCCGAGGCGTGGCTGGGAACGCTGTCCTACACGCTGCAAATCTATTTTGATTTCTCCGGCTATTCGGATATGGCGGTGGGGCTGGCGGCGCTGTTCGGCGTGCGGATGCCGGTGAATTTCCTCTCGCCCTATAAATCCGGCAGCATCATCGATTTCTGGCGGCGCTGGCATATCACGCTCTCGCGGCTGCTGCGCGAATACCTTTACATTCCGCTCGGCGGCAACCGCCGGGGGCCGCTGCGCCGCCATGCCAACCTGATGGTCACCATGCTGCTCGGCGGCCTGTGGCACGGCGCCAACTGGACGTTTGTGGTCTGGGGCGCGCTGCATGGCCTTTATCTCGTCATCAACCACCTCTGGCGCTCTTTCACGGACTGGCGCCTGCCCCGTCTTCCCGCCATCGCGATCACCTTTCTGGCGGTGATGCTCGGCTGGGTGTTCTTCCGCGCGGAGTCCGTGACGGCGGCGCTGCACATGCTGCGCTGCCTGACCGGGGAATACGGGTTTTTCCCTGCCGAGGGGATGGCCGCCCGCATCCTGCGGATCAACGAGAGATGGTATGTGCTCTGGATCGCGCTGGCGGTCGTATTCGTCGCGCCGTCGACGCATGAGCTGATGAAAAAACGGCTGGCGCTGGATATCGCAAAGGGCGTGGAGGAGGTCGGCGGATTCAGGCTGTATTGGAAGCCGTCGCAGCCGTGGGCCGTCGCTATCGCGCTGATGGCGGGGCTTTCGCTGCTGCTGCTGACCAAGGTCAACGCTTTTATCTACTTTCAGTTTTAGGGAACGTCATGGGTTATTTGAAAACAGTTTTCGGCGTGACGGCGTTTCTGGCGGCGGCGGCGGCGGGCATCAACTTTTTCGCCAACCCGATCGGCATTTACAATCCGCCGCTGATCAGGGGCTTTAACGACGCCGCTCCGGCGGCGACGGCCTATTCTCGCCTTGAAAAAACCGAAGCCGTCAAGCGCCTGAAGCCGGACTTAATCATCACCGGCACCTCCCGCGCGGACATCGGGCTTGATCCGCGTCCGGAATTTTTTCCGGGGATGACGCCCTACAACTTCGCCCTTTCCGCCGCTACGCTGTACGAGCAGCGCCGCACGCTGGAATTCGCCGGCGCGGTGCATCCGCTGAAAGAGGCGGTCATCACGCTGGATTTCTTTGCCTTCAACGCCCGCAAGCTGGACAACAAGCAGTTCGAACCGGAGCGCCTGACGCCGGAAGCGCTGTCGCCGCTGCGCGCGTTCTTTGACAGCTACGGCACCGTCGTCGCGCTGGACACGCTGGTCGCGTCCTTCAGGAATATGCGCTATGTCCGGCATCTTGACCGCTATGCCTATAGCGAGCCGAACGGCCATAAAATCGGCAACGATGTCGCCTATGACGTTTCCCTTCAGGGCGCCGCCCATTTGTTCAGCCACCCGCCGGCGGAAAAGGAAACGGCGGTGGACGACTTCAGTTTCGCCTATTCGGATGTTCCCGGCGACACGGTGTTCAAACATCTGGAGGCCATGCTGGATTTTACGCGGCAGCACGGGATAAAAACCATCCTCGTTATTTCCCCCGTGCATGAATGGGCGATCCGCGGCTTTGCGGCGGAGGGCAAGAGCGCGCTGGTGGCGGAATGGAAGGCGCGGCTGGCGGAAATCGTCCGCGCCAATGCAGCCCGTTATGGCGAGACGGCCTATCCGTTGTGGGATTTCGCCTATCCGAACAGCCTCACGTCCGAACCCGTGCCCACCGCCGATAACAAGAAAACCCAAATGCACTGGTGGTGGGACCCCAGCCACTACAAAACCGAACTGGGCGACATCGTTCTGCGCAAGGTGCTTGGGCTACCAGGCGGTGATAAATACCCGGATTTTGGGCGGAAATTGTAATTCAGAAGTACCCTCATCCTAACCTTTTCCCAGAGGGAGAAGGAACAGGCAAGCGCATACTTCTCCTCTCCCTTTGGGAGAGGTTGGGTGAGGGTACTTTGAGAGAAAATAAGCCCGCTCCTTCTTCCCCGCACCAGCCTTCAGCACCGGACGGTGAAAATACCCTGATTTCGGACAAAAATTGTAGGATTTTTCCTCTTGTGCTGTCTTAAGTAAGATTTGCTTTTATTTCGTGACATGTTCATTAAGATGTTTGTGGGTTGCCAATCGGACGGGGTCATTAAATTGAATGCGGAACGATAATCAAGGAGAACAACCACCGAATAAACTTTCGCCAAAGCAGCTAAAGCTGCTCACGGCCTTTTGTTGGGTTTTTCTTATTATCAGCATTGCCGGCATTCTGTGGCAGGCACCGAATATTCTCTATCGCCATTACAACCCAGCAACGCCACAGGAAGTTTCCAGCCTTGTATCTCAAAAAACCGGCAAAGATCCGTATTCGATCACCAAGCACGTGCGCATGAACGGCACCGATTACGATATTCCAGTAGGATATTTTGCTGTGATGGTGCCAAGTTACACGCAGGATACTGAAATATACCTGCTTGTCTTCCGGCCTGATTTCACAATATTGCCGGGGAGCGAAATGGATGTTTTTAATCATGGAAAAGAGGGACGGGTATTGAGGATACTAGCGCACGATCCGGCTGGCTACAAAACTCCTGCACAAATAGCCCCCTCAAGCATGGGTCTCACAGGGCGTTCTATCCCAACTGGCAAGAAGGTTTTTAATCTCGATACCTACGATTTTACTTCAGGCGTTCTCCACGGTAAAAACGGGGAGCCGTTCACACATTCTGAAGAGGGGGACATCAAAACCCTTCTTGATTGTCATGAGTACGATCCAACGAGTCCCTCTAGAGGAGACCCCACTTGTCAGCACTATTTTTCTGACGGTTACCTCATCTACGATACATGGTACAGCAGAAAAGATATGAAAGATTGGAAAGAGATTGAAGATAAAACGAAAGCTCTATTCGCAGGTTTTCGTGAAAAGGCTAAAGAAGAGCATTTGGATAAAGCTCAGATACCCCCAGATCGAATTTCGCCAACAGTTTTTACGCAAGTTAACCCTAATCAGATTTCAAAATAATCACCGTTAAGGAGAGACACCATGACAATATTGAGCCCCCAGCAGTTGCTTGAACTAGAGGCTATTTTCACAACAAGTGATGGGAAAATAATCGATTTTGCTACTTTCAAGGCCGATTATATTAGCCATGTTAGCGTCAACAACGTCGCGGAAACTTATGCAGCAAAGTATTATCGGACTCTTGCCAATGATGGGATTGCCTATGGCAATTTGGCATATGGTGTTGTCACGAACAATACGGCGGAGGGGCAGGTCACTAATGCCTATGTCAATACATACGGCGTTGATATGAGTGTGGGCAGCGATGTTTGGCTTACGGCGATGTGGAATATTATGCAAGATGATTGGAAAGCTCGTAATGCTAAGAGCAGGACTGATCTCACATGGCAGGATTACTATCAATTTCACGCAACAGCCTTTCACGACACCGATCCCCGTCTCAATCCAGAAACATGGACTCTCTACATACCGCTGACGCAGATCGCCATCACTGATCCAGCTGCCGCGAACACGTTGTGGAATAATATCTCAACAAGTCCGGAATCAAAGGGGTCAGAGTAAATTGAAATAACTACTGTCATTCCGGCGGAAGCCGGAATCTGATGCAATTTCAAAACGGTTAGATTCCGGCTTTCGCCGGAATGACAGGTGAAGCTTTAAGCCCGCTTCTTCTTCCCCTCAACCGCCTTCAGCGCCGGACGCGGAGACAGGTGCCGGAGCACGTCTTTGCCGGCGAAGCAGCCGCTGGGGCCCAGTTCTTCCTCGATGCGGATGAGCTGGTTGTATTTGGCGATCCTGTCCGAGCGGGAGAGGGAGCCGGTTTTGATCTGGCCGGCGTTGGTGGCCACGGCGAGGTCGGCGATGGTGCTGTCTTCCGTTTCGCCGGAGCGGTGGGAGAAGACAACGCCGAAGCCGGCTTTCTGCGCGGTCTGGACGGTATTGAGGGTTTCGGTCAGCGTGCCGATCTGGTTCACTTTTACCAGAATGGCGTTGGCGGCCTTCTTCTGGATGCCTTCCTGCAGGCGGGCGACGTTGGTGACAAAAAGATCGTCGCCGACCAGCTGGACTTTATTGCCGAGGCGTCTGGTGAGTTCAGTCCAGCCCGCCCAGTCGTCTTCGGCCATGCCGTCTTCAATGGTGACAATCGGGAATTTTCCGACCAGTTTTTCGTAGGTGGCGACCATCTGCTCGGCGCTCAGAATCTTGCCTTCGCCCTTCAGGTGGTACTTCCCTTTTTTGTAGAATTCGGTTGCAGCCACATCCAGCGCCAATACCACGTCATCACCGGCTTTATAACCGGCAGCGCCGATGGCTTTTTCAATCAACGCAAGCGCTTGTTCCGGGTTCTTAAGGTTCGGCGCGAAGCCGCCTTCATCCCCCACGGAAGTATTTAAGCCGTTCTCAGAAAGAATCTTTTTAAGTGCATGAAATATCTCGGAACCCATGCGGATACTGTCGGCGGCGCTGTCCGCTTTGACCGGCATAATCATGAATTCCTGAAAGTCGATGGAATTATCGGCATGTGCGCCGCCGTTGATAATGTTCATCATCGGCACGGGGAGCAGGTGGGCGTTCACGCCGCCGACATAACGGTAGAGCGGCATGTTCAGCGCATTGGCCGCCGCATGGGCGACGGCGAGGCTGACGCCGAGGATGGCGTTGGCGCCGAGGCGGCTTTTGTTCGGGGTGCCGTCCAGATCGACCATGACGAGATCGATCAGGGTTTGCTCGGTGGCGTCCATGCCGGCGAGCGTTTCAAATATTTCCGTATTGATGGATTCGACGGCGAGCTGCACACCCTTGCCGCCGAAACGTTTTTTGTCGCCGTCACGGCGCTCGACCGCTTCATGCGCGCCGGTGGAAGCGCCGGAGGGAACAGCGGCGCGGCCCACGACGCCGCTTTCCAGCACAACGTCCACTTCAACCGTGGGATTGCCCCGGCTGTCGAGAATTTCACGTCCGATAATATCTACGATGGCGGTCATTTGCTGCTCTTTCTTAAGGGTTGTTTTGAAACTTCGTAGGCCTGCGGCTTGATAAGGCGGTCGATGGCGACAAGTTGCTCCAGCAGGGCGGGCATGTCTTTCAGGTGCATCATGTTGGGGCCGTCGGAGGGGGCTTTGTCGGGATTTTCATGAGTCTCCATGAAGACGGCGGCACAGCCGACGGCAATCGCGCCACGGGCGAGGAAGGGCACCATGCGGCGGTCGCCCGAGGTTGCGGTGCCCGCGCCGCCGGGTTGTTGTACTGAATGGGTCGCGTCGAACACGACCGGATGGCCGGTCTCCGCCATGATCGGCAGGGCGCGCATATCGTTGACCAGCGTATTGTAGCCGAAGGTGACGCCGCGCTCGCAGAGCATCACGTTGGGGTTGCCGCTGTCGGTGATTTTCGCGGCCACGTTCTTCATGTCCCACGGCGCGAGGAACTGGCCTTTTTTCACGTTGATGACTTTGCCGGTTTTTGCGGCGGCGATCAGCAGGTCGGTCTGGCGGCAGAGGAACGCCGGAATTTGCAGCACATCGACGGCGGCGGCGACTTCGGCGCATTGCTCGGCGGTGTGGACATCGGTGACGACGGGCAGGTTCATTTTTTTGCGCAGCTCGTCGAAGATCGGCAGGCCCTTTTCAATCCCCATGCCGCGTCCGGCTTTCAGCGACGTCCGGTTGGCTTTGTCGAAGGAGGATTTATAGATCAGCGGGATGCCGAGTTTCTGCGTCATCTCCTTCAGCGCCCCCGCCATGTCAAAGGCGTGTATTTTGCTTTCAAGGGCGCAGGGCCCCGCAATCAGGACAAACGGCAGGTCATTGCCGATTTCAAAGCCATGCAGGGGGATATGGTGCTGGGCAGTCATTTTCTTTTCCTTCACTTAATGCAGGAGGAATTTAACACTTAACCCCGCCACGTCAATGATTCCGCCATAAACAGCTGATATTCAATTATATTTTACCAGAATATCTTTATTGACATATTGTACAAGACTTAATAGGATTACAAAATTCAATTCTAGGAGAATCATTTCATGCCATTGCTCAATATCGCCAAAACCGACGCACAACCGCTTTATATCGATCCTTCGGATGTGACCGCCATCCACGTCTGGCCCGAAAAAGGTGAGATGGAGTTATTCAACAGCAAAGGCCGGTTGCTTTTTATCGGCCTTGAAAGCTGGAATGTGGATGTAGCCGATGTCGTCAAAAAACTGGCGGACAATGGAACGCAACTTGTTTCCCTGCCGTCACGCCATCGCAAGGACAAGGGCGGATTTGAAGAATACCCGCAGTATATCGCGCCGTCCGCCGTGACTTTTGCGACAATTACTGAGAAAGGCAAAGACGGCAAGATCGGCGTTATCGTTGGCGTCAAAGGCGTTGGCAGGGAAGAAAGCTATGGCACGACGCCCGCAGAATTCGATGCTTTACTCAAGGCCGTCCGTGCCGTTAAGCCGATGCTGGAATATGCACCGGAAGAGGCGCATGCCCGCTGGTATAATCCGGCGGCGCTTTATATTGACCCGAAGTCTGTGACGCAAGTCAGGGATTCGGGATTTACCCGTCAGATCGATGTGATCTTTGAACAATCCGGTAGTCTTGATATACAGATAAAAGAAGGAACGGACGTTAATATCATTGCCAACAAGATATACGATCACAAGGATGAAACCTCCGATCTGCAGACGATTTTCAGGGAAGCCCACCGCCGCAAGGACGATGAAGAAAAACAGTCACGCATAAAATTTGCCAGTGATCTTGCTGCTGCCAACGGCACGCTCATCAACATTTCCTCAGCCGACAGGGCTGTTCATATCCGCAGGGAAGATATCGGCTATCTTTCTTTCCATGAAGAGAGAGACGGGAAATTCGTTTTGACGATTAATGTTCCCGAAGGCGCTACCAGACAGGATCATATAAATCTTTACTTTGAAACCGCTGCGGAGCGCGAGAAAACCGTTAAAACTCTAAACGCGGCTCTTTCCAAGCCAGCACGGAAAAAGCAGATCGTTCCGAAACCCGGGACGTATATGTAACTTTTGATTGACGCCCTGACTCCCCTGTGATTCCATAGGGATATGAAGGTGTTACCAAAAAGTAATCGCAATCTTATTTCACAGCTGCTGGCCACGCTGCTGAGCTTTGGCCTGTTCATGTACTTCGGCTTTCACTTGCTGCATGGCGATATGGGGTATTTTGCCCTGCGCGGCGTGGACCAGAAGCTCGCCGAAACGCAGGAAAAATACGACCATCTGCTGACCGAGCGCACCACTTTCGAAAACCGCGTCAAGCTGCTGCGGCCCAAGAGCCTCGATCTTGATATGCTGGACGAGCGGGCGCGGATCGTTCTGGGCTTTGCAGGGCCGGAAGAGCGCGAGATACTTGAGCGCTGACATTTAATTTTTTATGACAAAATGCTAATATGATACTAATGTAGTTCAACTTGCAAAACCGCCCTTAGTCGATTAACTAAGTGGTGTGAAAATTTCAATAGCGGAGCGAATTCTTTGGCGATCCCGACATCCCCTGCCGGCAAGGCGAAATTACAGTCTGTGAAGGCCGCCTCCAACATCGCGACGGCGGAGCAGATGATGCAGTTCTATAAGGACATGCTGCTGATCCGCCGTTTCGAGGAAAAAGCGGGACAGCTTTACGGCATGGGGCTGATCGGCGGCTTCTGCCACCTCTATATCGGGCAGGAGGCGGTGGTTGTCGGCATCCAGTCCGCGCTGGAGCCCGGGGACTCCGTCATCACGGCTTACCGCGATCACGGCCACATGCTCGCCTGCGGCATGGAGGCCAACGGCGTGATGGCGGAACTGACGGGCCGGAGCGGCGGCTATTCCAAAGGCAAGGGCGGCTCGATGCATATGTTCAGCCGCGACAAAAAATTCTACGGCGGCCACGGGATTGTCGGCGCAACGGCGCCGCTGGGCGCGGGGCTCGCTTTCGCGCACAAATACCGCAACGACGGCGGCATCACTACGGCCTATTACGGCGACGGCGCATCCAATCAGGGGCAGGTTTATGAAGCCTATAACATGGCCTCGCTGTGGAAACTGCCGATCATCTTCATCATCGAAAACAACAAGTACAGCATGGGCACCAGCCAGAAGCGTCACGCGGCGGGAGACCTCCTCAAACGCGGCGAGGGCTACGATATTCCCGGCGAGAAAGTCGACGGCATGAACGTGCTGGCGGTGCGCGCGGCGGCGCTGAAGGCCGTCGAGCATGTGCGCGGCGGCAAGGGGCCGATGATTTTGGAAGTGATGACGTACAGGTATCGCGGCCATTCGATGTCCGATCCCGGCAAGTACCGCAGCAAGGAAGAAGTCGAGCAGATGCGCGAGCATAACGACCCGATCGACCATATCCGCAAAATCATCCTCGAAAGTGGAAAATATTCCGAAGAGGCTTTTAAAACCATCGACAAGCAAGTCAAGGAAGTCGTCAACGCCTCCGCCGAATTCGCGCAACAAAGTCCCGAGCCTGATCCGTCAGAGCTGTGGACGGATATCTTGTTATAGGGAGGGAAGCATGTCCATTCAGATCCTGATGCCCGCGCTCTCCCCGACCATGACGGAAGGCAAGCTTTCCAAATGGCTGAAAAAAGAAGGTGATAAGGTGAAGGCCGGTCAGGTTCTCGCCGAGATCGAAACTGACAAGGCGACGATGGAAGTCGAGGCGGTGGACGAAGGCGTCATCGGCAAAATTCTCGTCGCCGCCGGCACGGAAGGCGTCGCCGTCAATACGCCGATCGCTGTGCTGCTGGAAGAAGGCGAGTCCTCCTCCGATGTCATCCCGGCGAAAGCCGGGATCCAGAAACCCGTACAGTCACTATGTCAGGTGGAGCGTCCTCAGACTCCGGCGTCTGCCGAAGTGGCGCAAGTGGAGAAGGATTATACCGGCCCGACCGTAACGCTCACCGTCCGCGAAGCATTGCGCGACGCGATGGCGGAAGAAATGCGCCGTGACGGGGATGTTTTTGTCATGGGCGAGGAAGTCGCCGAATATCAGGGCGCTTACAAAGTCACCCAGGGCCTGCTGCAGGAATTCGGCGACCGCCGCGTCGTCGACACGCCGATCACCGAGCACGGCTTCGCCGGGCTCGGCGTCGGCGCCGCCTTCGGGGGCCTCAGGCCGATCGTCGAGTTCATGACCTTCAATTTCGCCATGCAGG
>JAHFPI010000180.1 GCA_023266795.1 Rhodospirillales bacterium | reverse complement strand
GAAGATGCAGGTCCGGATAGCACGTCACATCGCGGGCATGATGTGCGGAGCGAAAAGAAACATCATGGGTACAGCGATTTTATCCCGAAGCTGGCGGCATGGCTGGATCTGGTGTCCAAAGAAAACGCCTTTGACCGCTTGATTCTCGTGGCCTCTCCCCATACACTGGGCAGTATTCGTGCTGCTGTCAGCAAAAACATCCATGCCCGTATAACAGCGGAAGTGGATAAAGATATGATCAGGCTCCCGGAAAAAGAGATTGAAGACCTTCTGTGCGATATTGTGTGGTTCTGACCTGAGAATATTTTCCTGCATGATGGTTGTCGTGCTGGGTTTGGCGGGTTGTGCCGGAAAGTTTCCGGTGCCTGACGGTAGCGAGGACGTCAACGAAAAATGCTTTAGCTCGGAAGCCGAGATGGAAGCGCATGTGGCGGAGATATTGCCCGGAATGCCGGAAGAGCATGTGCTCGGTGTGCTGTGCCATAAAAAAGAAAACCTTGTGCGGCTTGACCGGCGTGACATCCGTATCGCCTTGCTGGGAGGAGATAACCAGCTCTTCGCCGGCAAATCGACCAACGACGATCCGGAGCTGATCGACAGCCTGTATGGCTACAGGCTGAATTACAAAAGCGTCAAGCGTGTTCACGGCTTTAGCTCCCCCATCAGGATCAGGACGGATGAATCGGGATTCAATTATTTTGTGACGCTGATATTCCAGGACGGCGTCCTCTATGCCAAGCCGATCCTGTCGGGGGGCGTTGTCGATAACACCAGCAGCGGTACGGTGTTCGATGCTCTAACGCCCGGCAGCATCGTGAACCGTATCTTCCCTTAAAAAATAAAAAGGCCGAATCTACGTCTGGCTTTTTTTCCTGAGCGGCAGGCAATAAAGTTCCAGCCGGTGCCCGATGAGTTCGTAGCCCAATTTTTTTGCAACTGTGTGCTGCAGCTGCTCGATCTCCTCATTGCTGAATTCTATGACCTTGCCGCTTTTCATGTCGATCAGGTGATCGTGGTGCTCTTCGCCGATCTCCTCATAGCGCGCCCGGCCATCGCCGAAATCATGCTTGCCGATGACGCCAGCCTCTTCGAAGAGGCGCATCGTACGGTAAACGGTGGCCATGCTGATTTTTGAATCCAGTTTTTGAGTGCGCTGATAGAGAGCTTCCACATCCGGATGATCTTCCGAGTCTGATAAAACCTGCGCGATGATTCGGCGCTGGCTGGTCATTTTAAGTCTCTTTTCAGCGCATTTTTTTTCGAGGCGTGACAGCATTTCGGTACTCCGGACGTGGTTCATATAAAAATTAATAAAACAAAGGATTAGTAGTATATACCCTATTTTTTGCCCAGATCAAATACGCATTCACGACCAAAACAGTCCTGTTAAATAAGGGTTTTCCGCATAAAACAGCTTGACAGCTCAATTGAGAATGATTATCAATAGCAAATATAGGCTCGTTATTACAGAAACAAAGAAAGCACACAATGAAAGCGCCTCTAAAAATCTGCATCCTGCTGCTGGTCGTGTGCTTTGCCTCCATATCCGCCGCAGTGGCGGAGGAGCGGCCGGTTTTCTTGTTGACGATTAAAGATCACAAGTTCGAGCCCGCCACGCTTGAGCTGCCTGCCGGTGTGAAAGTCGAACTGCACGTCAAAAATGCCGACGCGACGCCGGAAGAATTCGAGAGCGTGGAGCTGAACAGGGAGAAAGTGATTTCCGCCGGACAGGAGGGGCGCATTTACATCGGCCCCCTTCAGCCCGGCACATACAATTTCTTCGGTGATTTCAATCCCGCTACCGCGCGCGGCAAGTTCATTGTGAAGTAGGAGTTTTAATCGTGTTAGCCACCATCATCATCGTTTTCCGTGAAGTTCTTGAAGCCTCGCTGATCATCAGCATCGTCATGGCGGCTTCACAGGGGGTGGCAAAGCGTAATTTGTGGGTCGGCGGCGGGATTGCCGCCGGCGTCGTTGGCGCAGGGCTTGTCGCGGGATTTGCCGGAGTCATTGCGGAAGCGCTTTCGGGGATGGGGCTGGAAATTTTCAATGCGTCTATTCTGCTGTTTGCCGTGTTCATGCTGGGCTGGCACAACATATGGATGGCGCGGCATGGGCGCGAAATGGCGAAACATGCCGATGACGTCAGCCGGTCTGTCGTGACAGGCAGGAAACCCCCTTATGCGCTGGCCGTTATTGCGGGCGTCGCGGTGCTGCGCGAAGGCGCGGAAACCGTGTTGTTCCTCTACGGTATCGCCGCCAGCGGCCACGACTCTCTCTGGGTTATGTTTGCAGGCGGGCTGCTGGGTGTCGCTGCCGGAGGCACGCTGGGCGCCATACTGTATTTTGGCCTGCTGCGTGTTCCTGTGAAGAAACTTTTTACGGTTACAGCGTGGATGGTTCTGCTGCTGGCCACCGGACTGGCCGCACAGTGCGCGGGCTTTCTTGTTCAGGCCGATCTTCTGCCGCCGCTGGGCACGGCGGTCTGGGATACGTCTTCCATTCTCAGCGAAACCAGTATTTTTGGCAAAGTGCTGCATACACTCGTCGGCTATATATCGCGGCCTGACGGTATACAAATCCTGTTCTATCTCTTTACCTTGGTTGTCATCGGTTCTCTTATGAAGGTGTTTGCCCACACCGTTAAGCCTGTAGCTGCCGCCTTTGCCTGTGCGACCTTGATGCTTTGCGGGATACCCGCACCGGCCCATGCCGATTTTCAGGTGCGCTCTCCCATCATTACATACAGGGAACTGGAGATCGAACACAATGGAGCCCGCACATTTGACAGCAAACGTGAACTGAACAGCACACGCAGCGACACCCTTGCGATAGGTTACGGGGTCACTCCTTTCTGGAAGTTTGAGCTGGAAGGCGAAGCGGAGGCGGGACATGGCGAGGATTTGCGTTACGTCGCAACAACGCTGGAAAATACTTTCCAGCTCACGGAGCAGGGAAAATACTGGGCCGATCTGGGATTATTCCTTGAATATTCCCATGCAGCGACCGGCGGTGAGCCGGATGTCGTCGAGTTCGGCCCGCTTGTCCAGAAAGAGGCGCAGGGTATCGCCAATTACGGGACACTGCATACGTTGAATCTTCTCTTTGAAAAAAACTTCGGGACGCACCATGATAATACCACCGTATTTTCTTATGCGTGGCAGTCGCGTTTACGGCTTAATCCGCTTTTCGAGCCGGGCGTGGAAATTTACGGCGAGGCTGATGATTCCGGCGAGGCGGGAAAATTTTCCCAGCAGCAGCACCGCGCCGGCCCGATGTTCGCCGGCCTTTATAATTTTGCGCCGCATGGAAAAATCAAATACGAGCTGGGCTATCTCCTGCCGCTGACCTCCGTAACTGAAAACGGCGCCCTGCGCTGGAAACTGGAATACGAGATTCCGCTTTAGGGCAGTTTTGAATCGGAAATAATAACTATGTCACATTTTAAAATAAGTCCGGAGTGGCGGCGGGTGCTGGCCATCGCCGGTCCCGGCTTGGTCGTGATGCTGGCGGATACAGATGCAGGCAGCGTTATCACCGCCGCCCAGAGCGGAGCCCGGTGGGGATACAAGCTGTTGCTGCTGCAGGCCATCCTGATACCGATTCTATTTATCGTGCAGGAACTGACAATCCGGCTGGGGGTGGTCACCGGAAAAGGGCATGGCGAACTGATCCGCGAGCACTTCGGGCGCGGGTGGGCGTGGCTTTCGGTGTCAACCATGGCTGTGGCCTGCATGGGCGCGTTGGTTACCCAGTTAAGCGGTTTGGCCGGGGTTGCCCAGATGTTCGGCGTACCGGTGTGGCTGATTCTGGCTCTGACCATCTTCGTGATCGTGTTCATGGTCTGCACCGGCTCGTACCGCTCGGTCGAGCGCATTGCCATCGTGTTCGGGCTCTTTGAACTGGCGTTCATCGGGGTGGCCTGGCGGGCGGCGCCCCAGACCGGGCAGATCGTGGCGCAACTCGCCGCGATGCCGCTTGGCAATAGCGACTTCCTGTACTTGGCCGCCGCCAACATCGGTGCCGTGATTATGCCTTGGATGGTATTC
>JAHFPI010000022.1:7730-14662 GCA_023266795.1 Rhodospirillales bacterium | reverse complement strand
ATGCGCGTGCCGCACCTGATTAACCCTTCGCGCAGAAAGGATTTAGTGTCATGAGCACTAGCTACCTGCAGAACCAGTTTAATTCAGCATCCCCTCGAGGGCGCGGCTCGGTTACTGAACTTTTCGTGAACGATCCCATCGCTTCCCGGAAAATGGTCATTGACACTTTCATACGGGCCGCCCGCGCGGGGAATCTTGCGTCTGTCGCGGGATTTTTGGACAAAGACCCGTCCATCATCAATGAGAAAGACGAATGGGGCAAGACGGCTTTGATGCACGCGGCGGCGTCTGGGCACAAGGACATCGTAGAGCTGTTGCTGGAAAAGGACGCGCCGATCGATAAGCAGGACAATCATGGCCGGACGGCCCTGAATCACGCCCAGACTCAAAACCAAACCGAAATCATCGCCGTGCTGGAGGAATGGCCTGAAAAGAAGTGGCTCAGGGATACGGATTGCCACCGGGGGCTGGAAGAGCCCATGCCCGTGCCGCACCTGATTAACCCCCGCCGTGGAAGGGGGGCTCCGCCATGAGTACAGGCAGCCTGCAAAATCAGTTTAATTCATCCCCCTCTCAGGAGGAGATCGATGCCTATGTAGAGGCTGCCTGCGTTGGGAATATTGCAGCAGTCGCCGAATTTCTGGACAAACATAAAACTGCCGTAGATGAGAAAGCCAAAAAGGACAGTCCGCACGGCTCTACGCGCGGCGAAACAGCCCTGCTACTGGCAGCGGCAAACGGACACAAAGACATCGTGGAGTTGCTGCTGGAAAAAGGTGCCGACGTTAACAGGTGCGATTGGAAAGACGAGACAGCCCTGATGGGAGCGGCATGGAGCGGGCACAAAGACATTGCAGAACTGCTGCTCGAAAAAGGCGCCGATGTTAATGCGGACAATTCAGGCTGGACGACACTGATGTATGCGGCGGTGAATAGGTACATCGACATCGTGGAGCTGTTGCTGGAAAACGGCGCCGATATTAACACGCAGAATCTTAATGGCGACACCGCCCTGATGGAGGCGCGGAAAAGAAAACTGCCGGGCATGACTGACGTGGTTGCGATGCTGGAGCAATGGCCTGAAAAGCAGAAAGAGCGGCACGCGCAGTGGCTGGAGAAAACGAATTGTCACAGGGGGTTGGATCATCCCATCCGCGCCGTCCGCCCGTTCAATGTTTCTCGCAGAAAAGATTTAGCGCCATGAGCGCCGCCAGCCTGCAAAAGCAGTTTAATTCTACACCCTCTCAGGAAGAGGTTGATGCCTTTGTGGCGGCTGCTCACGCGGGGGATATTACACAGGTTAAAAAATTTCTGAACCAATACAGCGGCGCAGTTAATGAAAAGGCTAAATACGGGAATACAGCCCTGATCGAGGCGGCGGAGTATGGATACCAGACTGTTCTTGAATTGCTGCTCGATCACGGCGCTGACGTCAATAAAACGAGTATGGGTGGCTAGTCGGCACTGATGCATGCTGCGTATGGGCATATTGCAGAGCTTCTGCTGGAGCGGGGCGCTGCCGTCGATGCAAAGAATTTGCGCGGCGAGACATCTCTCATGCTGGCCGCACTAAAGGGCGCCGAAGATATTATACAGGCATTGCTGGAAGCTGGCGCGGCGGTTGATGCGCGGAACAAACAGGGATCTACCGCCGCGCAGATGGCGCGGGATGTGGGCGAAACCGAAGCGGCCATACTGCTTGAGCAATGGCCTGAAAAACAAAAACAGCAAAAAGCAGAACAACATGCACAGTGGCTGGAAAAAACGAATTGTCACAAGGGGCTGGAAAGGCCCATCCGCGCCGTCCATCCGTTCAATCTTCCCCGCAAAAAGGATTTAGCGCCGTGATCTTTGATAAACTGAAAAATCAGTTTAATTCCCGGCCTTCGCAAAAGGCGGTTGATGCTTTTTGCCGGCATGCAAAGGAAGGCAATATCCCGGCGGTTAAAAAGTTTCTGGATAAATACAAAGATGCGGCCAATGCAAAAGACAAAAAAGGCTCCACAGCTCTGGTCAATGCAGCGTTGAAGGGCCATATAGAGTGCGTGTCACTATTGCTAGAGCGGGGAGCGGATGTAAATCTTTCGAGCGTCAATGAAATAACGACTGTAGAATGTGCGGCGCGCTGGTATCCAGACATGATGGAACTATTGCTGAAGCATAGCGCCGATCCGAACCAAAGAGACAACTACGGCGAGACAGTCCTGATGCTGGCGGCGAAATACGGTCGTGAGGACAATGTGGCCCTACTGTTGAAAGCGGGCGCCAGGGTCGATGAGACAGTGAGAAATGGCGCTACGGCGCTTATCTGCGCGGCGGAACACGGCCGCGAAGATAGTATAAAATTGCTATTAGACGCGGGAGCTGAAATCAATCAGCGCGACTACACTTTGGAATGACGGCTCTTATGCATATCCTCAAGCGCTCTGACCGCGGTGCCTATTACGACACTGTCAAAATGCTGCTGGAAGCGGGGGCTGATATTAACCAGAGGGATAACTTTGGCCGCTCAGCCCTCAATTATGCCCAGGAGATCAGGCCCTCCGAGGTGGAGCATTACAGGAAAATGATGGTGCTTTTGAAAGAATGGCCTGAAATACAAAAACAGCGACGCCTTGCGGATATTGCAGAACAGGCTGAAAAACACGCGCAATGGCTTAAGGATACGGATTGTCACAAGGGTCTGGAAAAGCCCATCCGCGCTGGCCGCCCTCTCAACATTTCTCCCGCCGCTAATCTCGGATTATGTTATTTATCCAAATAATGTTATAATGGAAAGTGGCGTCGCTGGGGAGCAATTCGCCAATTGTGACTCCGTGAAAACTGCATTAGGCTTGGGGAATGATTCTGGGTGTGCGCATAAGCGGGTTTAAAATAATTTTTCTGGGGCTGCTGCTGGCGGGCCTGCTGGGAGCGGCGTCGGTGTCGTTCGCACAGTCGTCAGAGCCGGAGTCGATGCGCCCGCCAGTTTTGAAAAAGTTCGAAACTGACGGCGGCAAGGTGGAATTTCTCGGGCATGTCTACGGTCTGGACGGCTGGGTGATTACCAAGGAAAAAGACGACAAAAAACAGGTGGAAACCGTCTATACCACTCCCGATGGGGCGCTGATTCTCGGCGTCCTGTTCTCTCCGGATGGCATATTGGAGACGCAGAAACAGCTTGAGGCCTACAAACAAAGGATCTCCGGATCACAGGCCGCCGCTGACGGCGCCGAAAATTCCTCATCGAAGTCGGAAAAATTTTATGCGCAGACTGAAAAATCCAGCTGGGTCGCTTTGGGCGACAGCACGGCGCCGTATCTCTATATATTCATCAACGTGAATTGCGGCCACTGTCAGGCTTTCTGGAAGGATCTGGAAAACTTTGTCAAACAAGGCAAGCTGCAGGTACGGCTGGTGCCCTTCGGCCAGATGCAGGAGAATCGCGATGCGGGCGCGGCCTTATTGTCGGTCGAAAATCCGGAAGAGGCCTGGCGGGCTTATGTCGGGGGAGACACGACAGCCCTATCCAAAGATAAAATTAAGGCCGATGCTTATTCAAAGCTGGACGCTAACACAACGCTGGCGCGTGATGGAAAATTACCGATGCCGCCGTTTACATTGTATCGGAGGCCGGGAGATGGCATACTGACAGCCATTGCCGGGCGGTCTGGAAATATCATGCTGCTGATGGCAGAGTTTTTGAAGTAAAGAGGGGGGATGTCATGATTACACCACAGGCGCTGGCGATTTGTATTTTTGCAGCGGCCCAGACTTATGCCGTGCCTCCTTCGGTGATTCTCGGCATTCTCAATGTCGAGGGCGGCAGTATCGGTCAGGCAGTGCGTAATACCAACAATACCTACGATCTGGGGCCGATGCAGATCAATACGATCTGGATTCCGGAATTAGCCCGCTATTGGGGCGTTCAGGAGCGTGTGGCGCTGCGCGAGGTGCGGGACAATCCCTGTATCAATATCGGCGTCGGCGCCTGGATTTTGCGCCGCAAGATGAACGAAACCGGCAGCTTATCCATGGGAATCGCCCATTATCATTCTGCCACCCCGTATCTTGGTCATAATTACCGGCAAAAAGTGATCGGCGCGATGCAGCGGTACCGGCTCGTGCGCCGTCCGGATGACCTGATTGCCTCGGCAAGGCCGTCGCGCAACCGAGGCTAACTTGTCTCTTTGAAATATCTCCGAAACAAGTTACCATCTGTAACGGGGTGCGTCATGACACAAATTTGGGCGGTGGTGGAAGTATTCGTATGAACAGAAAATTTTCAGTTCTATTTGCGGCGGTCTCTCTGTGCACGCTTGCCGCCTGCGCGCAATACAAGGTAGATCAACAGCTTGTGGCGGAACCGGATCCCGTGGCGCTGCGTCTCGCCTCTGCGGTGGACAAGGCTTCGGCCGCGCTGCAAACGCTGGCCTCCGTCGAGCAGGCGAGAAATCCCGGCGTCGTCGTGCAGATGCCGCCTTCCGCGCCGCAGGAATTGCGCCGGACGGTGTCGGTGGACTGGGTGGGCCCGATCGAGCCGATCGCCCGTTCCATGGCGGATCGCGCCGGTTATCAGCTGCAGGTGAGCGGCGACAGACCGCCGGTGCCGGTGGTTGTTTCAATCATGGCGCGGGAGAAGTCGGTTGTTGAAGTGCTGCGCGACATCGGCCTGCAGGCGGGCCAGCGCGCCAATATTGTCGTGGACCCGGATCGCCGGATTGTGGAGTTGGATTATGCGCCTGTTTCCGGTGGTTAAGATAAAAAAATCCGTTCCGCTGGCCGGAATTTTCCTGTGCGGAATTTTTCTGACGTCCCCTTCTTTTTCGCAAATGCCGATGAGCGAAGCGCCTGCTTCAGTTCCTGCTACAGGCACCACCAATTCTACTGCTGCCGCCGACGCCAACATCATCGCGCAGAAGGCGATTGACAGAGCCTCCTTTTTGCAGGGGATGCAGGCCGCGCTCCAGATACCGGTAGGGGATCCGGGTGCCCCGCTTTCCAACGACCAGCAGCCCAAGGAACCCGATCTCGGCAGCGCCTCGGATCCGAACAGTTCACGCTACAAGGCGAACAAGCTGGCCGAGCAGGCGCGTTTGCAGCGTGAGGGCTCTGCTGCGGCCGCCAAGGGCGCCGCCGATGAAACGGGCATGGGACAGGAAACGCCCCCGCCCGAGATGGATGCGCTGCAGCAGGTCAACAAGTTTAACGCCGATGCGGCGCACAGCATCTCCGACGATCCCGTCAACAAGGAAATCGCCCTCGACATGCGCAAGGCGGCGCAACGGGAAGCGGCGTTGTCCTACGGCGCACGCGGCGGTTTGGCCAAGCGCAACTATCAGATCATGGAGCGTATGCGGGGATTTGATGCGGTGCTCGACAGGGTATTCGATTTCCGGTCGCTGCTGGTCAAGACTGCTTCCGGCCTGCTGATCGAGCCGCCGATTGTGAAAGAATCCGTCGATGCGCTGGTCATCACCGATGGCGGCACCGAAGCGGCTGTGGCCGACAAGGTGTTCGACATCAACAAGACGGCAAAGATCGTTTCCGCGCCGCGCGACTGGCGGCAGTACCTGATCCAGACATGGTCGGAAGTGCCGCCGCCGCCGCATGTGCTGTGGCCGAAAAACAAGCAGGAGCAGGCCGACTGGAGCAGCTGGGTGGCGCAGGGCTGGAATGCCGGCACCGAACAGGCCGAACAGATTTTTGAATCGAACGTCAATCTGCTGGTGGCGGAGTATAACGGCATGGTGCGCTACAGGATGCTGCTGGCGCAGGGGATGATTTCAGCGCCCTATGCCATGCATGAAGACCGGGGTGTAACCGGTGACAAGAACCAGATGCGGGTGGGCGATCGTGCGGTCAGGATAACCGGCCCCTCGCAATTCCTGACAGGGGCAGAGCTATGGAAGCCGGCAGACCGGTAAGTCTTCTCAAGAAAGGCATTGATGATCTCAAGGAAACGTGGCCGGGGGAACCTGACCGTTTTCTGGAGACGCATGTCGATCCGTTCCTGCTGTGGTGCGTCAAAAGGAACGCTTCGGATATAACTTTCCAGACCAACCGCTCGGTCTACAGCGAAATTTACGGCGTCCTTTATCCGTCCACTTACCGCTCGATCGACGGCGCCGACATGGCGGCTGTGGTCAGCCGCATCTACGGCGCCGAGGCTCTGGCCATATTGGCGGGCGGCACCGACATTGACTTGTCCTACGAAATCATGACAGACAGGTTTACCCGCACCCGTTTCCGCGTCAACATGACGGCGATACTGGCTGATGGCCGTGACGGCATCCAGATCACCATGCGGGTGCTGCCGTCGGCGCCGCCGACGATGCAGCAGCTGAAAGTGGAGCCGGACATTATCAAGAACTGGAAGCCGCGTCAGGGTCTGGTGCTGGTGACCGGGCCGACGGGATCGGGTAAATCGACTCTGCTGGCCGCTGGCATCCGGATGCTGATTGAAAGCCCGCATGGCTGCGGCAAGCTGCTGACCTATGAAGCGCCGATCGAGTTCACCTACGATACGATTATCAGCAACCGCAGTCTGGTGGCTCAGTCGGAGATTCCCCGCCACCTGCCGACGTTTGCCGCCGGCGTGCGTAACGCCCTGCGCCGCAAGCCGGAAATCATTCTGGTGGGGGAAGCCCGCGACCGCGAGACGATTTCCGCCGCCATCGAGGCGGGGCAGACCGGCCACATCGTTTATTCGACGGTGCATACGACGGGCGTCGCCGCGACGATTCGCCGGATGGTGTCGAGTTTCGAGCCTTCCGAGCGTACGGAACGTGCTTTTGCCCTTATGGAAACAATGCGGTTAATTGTTACGCAAACATTAGTCCCTAAGATAGGGGGGGGACGGGAGGCTTTGCGCGAGTATATGCCGTTCACGGAGGAAATCCGCGAGCACATGCTGGGTCTCCATTTTGATAAATGGCCGTCGGAATTGATAC
>JAHFPI010000022.1:0-7720 GCA_023266795.1 Rhodospirillales bacterium | reverse complement strand
AAGTACGGAAAAACGATGGAGCGTTCGGCGCGGGAGGCTTTCGAGGCGGGCGTGATAGAAAAGCGTTATTATCTGCTCTACGCGCAGGGCTCCAAGGCGATACAGGAGCGCAAGGAGCAGCAGGCTCAGGATGATGCCGCAGGGCATCATTAAAGTAAGGGAGCGGGATTAAATGGCCAATAACGAAGATAATGCCGTACGCTGGCACTGGCGCAATACGATGAAGCCTGTGCGGTTTTTCCAGTTTGACGCGCGCTCCGGTTTTTTCGCGATCCTGGTTTTGATGCATGCCCGGCTATGGACGCTGTACCTGATGATCGGCGTGAATATTATTTTCTGGATATTGGAGCGCAAGGGGCTTTCTTTCGCGGCGGCCCTGCGGGCCCTCCGGGTGTGGTTTATCGGTAATTATCGCCCGGCCTGGGTTTATAGCCGGCGGCGCAAGTTTCTGGACACCGGTTCCAGTTGATTTCAAGTTGATTTCAACAAGATAATCGTCCTATAACCTTATTATAGGGATTGGTTCCGTTGATAGATTTTCAAGTGGCGGCGGCATAAGGATGAAGGCAAAAATGAGATTGAAACGGGAAATTGTTTTGACGGCGGTATTTTCTGCCCTCATGTTTATGGGCGCGGCACCGGTTTTCGCCGGGTTTGAATGGAAGCCCCCGGCCGCATCGGTAACCGCTCCCGCCCCTGCCGCTGCAAATGAATCCATCCAGTGGAATGATAAAAGCGGTCCGGCGATGCCGGCGCAAAAGGTGCAGAGCATTGAATCTATTCCGTTGCTGACGGATGCGGAAAAGAAAAAAATGCCGGCATCATCGCCTGCAGACGTTCTTTCCGGTTTCGGCACTGACTTGCCGCTGACGATAGCCCTGCAGCAGATTGTGCCACCGGAGTACAAGGTTTCTTTCGCCACCGGCGTCAATCCAGATGTATCCGTTTCCTGGCAGGGAGAAAAACCGTGGAAACAGGTGCTGGCCGATATGCTGGCCGCGCAGGGGTTGAGCTCCAGTTTCCGGGATAAGGTTGTCGTTGTCGCGCCGCTGGCCGATGCCGCTACGCCGGTCAAGCGCGCCGCAGCGTCCAGCAAGGCGGACATGATTCCGGCGGACATGATCTCCGGCAGCAAGAAAAAAGATTCCGCGCCGCTGCCTATGACAATCCGTCGCGACATTCCGGCGGATGCTGACAGTAACAATGTGGCTGTCGCCACTCCCGCTCCCGCTCCCGTTCCTGTCGCCGCCCCGGCCCCCGAGTCCGTCTGGCGCGCAACAAAAGGCCAGACTTTAAGGGATATACTGGGGGACTGGTCGAAGCTGGCGAATGTGGAGCTTTACTGGTCAATAGATTATGATTATCGGCTGAAGGATACGGTCACTTACGGCGGTAACTTTCCGACGGCGGTGGAAAAACTGTTTAACCAGTTTGCCCAGGCCAGACCGCAGCCTTACGGCAGTTTGCACCAGAATCCGGACGGCGGCGGAGTCCTGGTTGTCAATACCTACGACAACCCCAACTAACCATATGATCTAAAAGATATTTTTGGAAAGAAAATCACATTTATCTAAAATGTGATAGAATATGAGGATATGGCTGGAGAATGGGGAACCGCTGTTTGCCGGGGTGTCATTAGTGCATGCGTAAGCAGAATGCAGTTCAAAAGTTTCTGATCCTTCTTGCTTTCGTGTTTTTTCCGATTGCAGGTTACCTGACTGTGGGGAGCGTCACTTCCTGTCAGGCGGCGGATTGTTATTGCGATGCGACCTGCGTCGATGCCAACAGCCTTTCCGCTGCGATCAGGGCGGTTTACCGCACGATCATCAATCCGGCGATCGACGAGGCGCAGGCTCAGCTCATCGCTTACTTCACTCCCCTCACGCAGGATTTCCTGGCGGGGATACTGCCGATCATCGACTGGACGACACGAGAATTCGTCAGTTGGTTTGATACTTTCTGGTACTACAATCTGCTGCCGTCGATGCAGACAATGACCGATGAGCTGACCACCGCAAATGCCGAGCAGTCTTATGCGCTGGGGTCGTTCAAAGACGCGGAAAATATTATCCGCGTCAAAAAAACCTTTGAGGACATGGGTCTGACCGACCATCGTGAACTGCGCCCTGGCGGGAACGTCTGCGTCGCCGGCACAGTGATGGGCAGCATGACCCGTGCTGCCGTTTTCGGCCGTGCCTACAATACGGCCGCAGCGGCCGAAAGGTTGCCACGCACGGCCAACGCGGCGACCAGTCTCGATTCTGCGGGCAACACGATCAATAACCCCAGTGCTGCCGGCCTTGCCGCAGACATGAAGGATCGCTGGAAAACATTCACGACGCGCTATTGCCGGAAAGATTATAATAACGCCAATACCAACCCGGATAACGCCGGCGCCTCCGGTTGCACTGCCGACCAGCCTTTTGCGGATCAGGACGTTGACGTTACCGGGATGATTTTCATGAAGGACACTATAAATCTTAAGGATAAGGATACCAAGCAGAGCATCGACGACCTGGTCACCAACATTGCCGAACCCTTTGTGAAAAAGCCGGTGGTTCCCAACGCCGGTACAACTACGGATGGGCAGTCCGCGTTGCTGGACACCCAGTCCTATAAAACCAAGCGCCAGCTCATTTATGACGATCTTTACCACATTGTTGCGCGCCGGGCGCCGGGCGGCGGCCCGACGGGCGATCTTACCCCGTTGCTGGCGGCGATGCGGCAGGAGACGGGAGAAGAACTCAGCACCGCGCCGAACCCCAGCCGTAACGAAGTCATGCGGGCAATGATCACCCAGCGGTTTCGTAGCGGGAAATACGCCCTGCGGCAGATCGACGAGCCGGAAAACAACCGGCGGGAGATGGTCATCCAGCAGGCGCTGCAGCTTATGCAGATGAACGACCAGATGGACCTCATGGATCGCTACGCGCTGCTGCTGGCGGCGCAGGTTAGCGCGGAGGTCAGGGCTTCCAAACCTTTGACAACGGCAGCGGAGGGTGCGTCTAAAAAATGACGGAAAAAAACGCACAACAGGTAAAAACAATTTTTGGCGGCGCTTTCCTCCGGGGAAGGGGGATTTCCGCTGTCGTTTTCGCAGCGCTGTTTTTTCTGGGGTATATCGCGACTGCAGCGGTTGTCCAGACGGCCGATGCGCAAGTGACCGCTGCTGCCACGCCGCCGAACGTGACCAACACCACTTGCTCGAACAACTGGTCGACGACCTGTGTAACGACCTGCGATGCCTTCGGCGTTTGTACGGACACATGCACCACGGTCTGTCTTCTCGGCGGCTATTGCGAAGACCCCGGCACGGCATCTGATGAAAAAGACAGGCTCGTATCAAGCCTGCGTAACGATCTGGAGAACGCCGCGACCTCACTGGAAGCCTGGCTGGATAAGCAAATCACCAGAATGCTGCAGGAAGAGCTGGAGCAGCTGGAGAACATAGAGCAGTGGTCGATTTCGTGGTGGCAGACGATGTGGAACTATAACCTGCTGCCGGGCCTGCAAAGCATGGCGCGCCAGCTCAACATAGACCTCGCCCTGCAGGCATTCACGCTGCAATCCAATGCCGATGCCGTGAACGAGATGGAAACCATCCACGCTTTGCAGAAGCACGGCATCGAGGATCAGATGAACCTGCGGCCGGGCGAGCAGGTCTGCGTCGCGGGGACTGTGGCGGGGGGCTATGGCCGCGTCACCGCCATTTCCCGCGCTATGCGCCAGGCCTGGGAGAATGAAAGCGTGGCGCACGGCCTGAACAAGGTGGGTGATATCGGCGCGGCGGCGGGGGTTTACACCGAGGCGCAGCGTTATGATGATCTAAGAAATATATTCTGCGATCCGGACGGCAACGGAGGCCGTAACAACTGCGGCGCGACGCTGCCGGCATTTTATAACGCTGACGTGCAGCCCACAAAATTTTTCTACGACAATCTTACAATCGACGTTAACAAGGACCCGCGCACGGCCAAGGCGGTTGAAACGATCATCAATAACATGGTGGGCGTGCCGTCGGCGGATCCGATTCTCAAAGCGGCGTTGTCCAGCCCGCCCGGCCAGGAAGTGTTTCTGGACCGCCGCTCCTACCTGGCGCGCTACGCGGCGATCCGCTCGGTGCCGGAGATGGTGGCGGGATGGCGGATGCCCGGCAGCAAGATGGGGGACTGGGTCAGGGATTTACGCATGAGCGCCGGCGTTCCCGATGTTCCGGGGGCGATTTCGGACAACCCTTCTTATAAAGAGATCATGCATGCGGTTTCGGTCGACCGCTTCAATAGCGGGAAATATGCCGCAGGGATGATTACGGATGAAAACAAGATCGAGATGGAGAAGCTGACGCTGAACACGCTTTATCTGATGCAGCTCAGGGATTATTACGAGTTGCTGGAAAGAACGGCGCTGACTTTGGCGGTGCAGGTATCGATGCTGTCCGGTCAGGAGCCGCTGCCGAATGTAAGGCGTGCACGGCCTCTTAAGGGAGGGCCATGACATGGTGAGGGTGCGACTTATTCGTAAAAAACTGCAGCAGCTGTCGCTGGTCGTGCCGTGTTTTGTCCTTTTGCTGACAGCCTCTCCCAGGGTTTTTGCGCAGTGCGAGCAGCCCGGTGTTGCCCATACCGCCGCTTCTGCCGTTATTACCGCCGAAAGATCGGATGTCGTGGCGCTGGTGGCGGCTGTGAGGTCAAGCTGGGGCGCGGATCTCAGGGTGCTACGGCGGTTGATGGGGCTGGATAATATGAATGGCACTTTCATGGCCAAGCTGAACTGGTTCTGGGCGGAATGGTATCAGGCGCTGAGGGACATGACGGCGCAGCTTTCGTCGGGCACACTGAACCAGACCCAGCAGTTGAGCAGCTTCAATGACGCCAGTAATGAACTGGCAACAGCGCTTGAAATGCAAAAGGAGAAGGTGAAAGCCAAAAGCCGTTATCAGCCGACCGCGCAGGCATGTCGTTTCGACACGGCGGCGACGCCGTTGGGCACCAGCCGGGCAATCGGCAAAGCCCTGACCTCCGGCTATGCGCTCGACTTCCTCAAAATCGGCAACAACGAAAAGCTCTCCATCGCCAGCGCCGGGGATTCCGGTGTGCGTGCGGCGCGCTGGAAGATTTACCAGACCAAGTTTTGCGATCCCAATGCCGAGAATAGTAAAAATTCCGGCTGCGCCCCTGGCAGTAATGTTGCGACGGCCAATATGGATGTTTTGCCGGGCAAGACTCTTTTTTCAAAAGAAACGATTGACCTGTCAGATGCGAATCCGGATACGCGGGAGGCAGTGAACCAGATGCTGTTCAATATCACCGGCTATGTGGCTCCCGATCCGCTGATCGTCACGGCCCTGCCGTCGCCGACAGGCCGTCAGCAGATGCAGGTCAACCGCGAATATATCGCCCAAATGGATGCCGTGGGCGCTTTGGCCTATTCGGTCGTGGGGGATCGCGCCCCGGGACAGCCGGCGCCGGATATACAGGCGATGCGCCAGAGGATGGGTGTGATGGATGCCTCTGCGACGCCGAGCACACGGGAAATCCGTGAGTCGGTCGTGGAGCAGCTGTGGGATCCCGAGTACTACAAGGAGCTGTACGATAATCCATCGACCATCGCGCAGAAGGAACTGTATCTGAAGGCCTATAGCCTGGTGATGCTCTATGACATGATCGCAAAGCAGGAAAAAATTTCCAACGTCTACGCGATAGAGACCGCCAATATGCTCAATAAACTTAGCGGCAGCCGTCACAGCGTTTCCCGCAGCAATCCGTCGAAATCGAACTAGGAGCAGGGTGTGAAAGAAGACAGGAGGAGAAAAGAGATACACATTGTTAGCCGCCTGAAACAGGCGGTGCTTGTCCTTGTCTTCGCTCTGGCTTTAGGGATTGTTTTGCCTGCAAATGCCTTGGCGCAGTGTGAAACCGCCGGGCCTTCCAACGCAGCCATGGATGATCTGGTTGCAAGCGACATAGACAACATCAACCTGTTTATCGTCCAGGAGGAGAATTTTATCAACCAGATCCTGAGCACGTCGGCCTTCGACCAGCTGGCCAACCGTTTTCAGCTGTTCACCGATCACTTCGAGGCTGCGCTGACCGACTGGTGGAAGCAGCTTTTCGATGCTTTGAAGGGGATGACGAAGGAATTGCACATCGCGCAGGTTGACCAGACCCGCGCCCTTGGCGGCATCATCGACGCCCAGTTCATGGTCGAGGAAAATACCCGGCGGGGGGATAGCATCATAAATGCCCATCGCCGCTACGCCCCCTCCGAGCTCGCCTGTGAAATCGATACGGCGGGCCCCGGTCAGTCGAAGGCCTTCCAGATATCGCGGGCGCTGAATCGCGGGCTGGCGCTGGATGATGCGCCGCGCCATGAAAATGCTGCAAAGTCCATTTCCGCCGCAGGCCAGGGCCACGAGTCCGACAAAATCTGGCAGGAGTACGTGCAAAAATTCTGCGACAATACCATGGGCGATCAGGGGTGCACCGCGCCGGGAACGATTGCCGGCAGGCATAAGGATATTCCTGAGCTGCTGTGGGGGAGCAAACAGACGATCGACCCTTCGAACCCGGACAATCTGCTGACGATGCAGGCGGCGCTGCGCTATCTTGTCAATCCGCTGTCGTCAGACCCCGTTCCGCCGAAAGTGGTAAAAATGACCGATGGTTATATGGAGCTTATGGCGCGGCATTCCGAGCTGGCTTATACCAACACCATCTACAATACAATGGGCGGGATGCTCAGCGAACGCATCGGCGGCAGCGGCGTGAACGCCCAGTTGGCGCGTAGCGCTGCGGGCATTAACCAGGCCGACGCCTCCACTGATGCCAGCTACCGCGAGCTTCAGGAAATGATGACCCGTGACCGCTATAACAATCCGGAATATATCGTGCGGATGATAGAAAATCCGGAGCAGGTCGCGCGGGAGCAGGGGACGCTCAACGCCCTCCGCCTGCAGACGCTGAACGATATTTACCGCCGGTCGGAAGAGATGCTGTTCATGGAAGCGGCGGCTTACAGCCGCGATCTTGACATGCAAAGGCCGGGGACGGGTATATCGTCGATGCGGCGGAAATAGTTATTTTTTAACGTCAGGGTTTATTTTCGGTTTATGCCGCTGCGCTTCTTCTTTCAGGCGCTGCTGTTTCAGCGTTACGGCGGCATGACGGGCTCTCTCTATTTCATCCGCCGCAGCTTTAGCTTTCTCTGCGGCTCGGCGGCGGCGGAGCTCGGGGGCTTCCCGCAGCATTTGCGCGGTTTTTGCATGGCCGGCGTTTAGGGCCAGCGTTAGGGCGGTAGCGCCGCCGCTGCCGACAGCGTCAATATCCGCGCCCGCGTCAATCAACAGGCGCACGATCTCCGGATTGTCATACCGCACCGCCGTCATCAGGGCGGTATCGCCGTCGGTATTCCTGTTATTGACGTTGGCGCCTTTGTCGATCAGCAGGCTTATGGCTTCTATGCGCCTGCCCCATATCGCCCACATCAGCGGCGTATTGCCGCTGTTGCTTCTGCTGCCGGGATTTGCGCCCTTGGCAAGCAGCAGGTTCATAATGTCGATATCGCCCTGATAGGCCGCATGCATCAGCGCGGTATCGCCCGTAAAATCCTTTTCGTCCGGAGGTATGCCGCGCTTCAGCAGGGTTTTGACCAGTTGCAGGTCGCCATCGCGCCCCGCCTTGATCAGCGCGCCGGGCGGCGGGTTTGGGGCGATCTTGTTAAA
>JAHFPI010000179.1 GCA_023266795.1 Rhodospirillales bacterium | reverse complement strand
ATGCCGCGATTCCAAAGGCAGCGGTCAGTCCGGACAGCGCCAGCACCACACTCGCGCCAATGAGGCACACTTTCTTTTTGTTTTCCCTGAGGACGTCCATGGGTTTTCTCTCGCCCAGACGGATCTTGCCGGGAGTTTTTTCGCCTTCTTTTTTTCCTTTTTGCGGATTAAATTCCATGACGCGGGCTTTCCTTAAGGCTTCGGCGCAGAATTATCTGCGGCGGCATTCTTTGCGGGGGCTTTGGGCAGGAGACGGTCTGTGAGGAACTGCTGCGCCTTGCGGATTCTTTCAGGCATGTCTGCAATGCGGTCGAGAAGATAAATCGGCGTGCTGGCGCGGATGAAGCCGTCGATCTGCTTTTCCTGCGCAGGCGACAGGCTCTGCTTTTCCTTCAAGTTGGTTTTGAAATTAGTAATCCGCTCCTTGAAGTCTTCTTTTTTCTGCTCCATTTCCGCGTATTTCTGTGTGCCTGGAAGCGCCAGCGCCGCTTCCGCGAGGTCCTTGTACTGATACTTGATTTCAAGCAAGTCGAGATAATTCAGGAGATCGTCAATATCGCCCTGCTTGTAAACGCCCAGACGCTCCATCGTGTCTTTCTGGGGATTATCCTTCAGCATTTCGCGGAAGTAGACCAGGGTTCGTGCGGAAATGAAAAGGATGGTATCCAGGTCTTCCGCTGTCAGCGGATAGCTTATTTTACGGGTGAAATAGTTTACGGTTTCTTGCGCATCGGGGTTGTTCTGCAGTTCCCGGCGGAGATCGGGGCTTGCAAAATCAAGATCCTTGTTCCAATCGCTTTCATCGACGTGGAAATAGCGGAAGACGCCGCCGAGAAGTTCTTTTTTCAGGGCATTGATCTGGTTGATGCCCTCGGCGCTGAAAAAGTTCTGCTTTCCAAGGAAAGTCAGCAGGTCAGGACCGTTCTCGCGGGTGGGGTCGGCATAAAAATTCTGCACATATTTGAGCTTTATTTCGGCGTACCTGACCAATGTTTCGACAAAAAAGCTCATCTTGTTAAACAGGCTGATGTCACCAAAGCTTTTAAGGTCTTCTTCGATGGAGGTTTCTGAAATGAAAATTGGATCGTTCGACTGGATCAATTCGTTCAGGATGTTCTCGCCTCTGAGGCCGTCCTGATATTGCTCAAGGGCGTCAAGGTCGGATTTCAGGAATTTGCCGGACTGTGCAGGCAGGATGTCCGCCACTTCCGCGAGGTTTCCGGTCGTGTCCACGAGATAGCCGCGACGCATGATCAGGTCTTTGTAGTAGTGCTTGCCAAGCGCTGCACGATCCTGTTCCTTGAGAGGAGTCGCGCCTTTGGCCATGCGCGCATATTCCCAAACAGCGAGGTATTCCACGGCTTTTTCAAAGGTCATCGGATTTCCCTTGCCGATGACATTGGAGATTTCGACCAGCCGCTCGTTTTTATTAACCTGGGCGAGGTACTGGTTGGGCTCTTCCTTGACGACGAGGACATACCATCCATCTGCGTTGCCGGGGGCGGGCGACATCCCCATCCATTGGATGTGAGAAGGGTCGTCTTCAGCAGGAAAGCCGACCGTTCTGGCGTCAATTCTCGCCCGCTGGGCTTGCGGGGCAGATCCGGCATTAAAGCCTTTGCTTAACGAATCTGAGAATTGAGCAGCCATTGCGGTCGGCTCCTGTTTATTAGACTTTCGGCTTGCGGGTTTTCGCGGTAGCGGCAGCAGGCTGGCTTGCAGCTGCATCACCGGCAACGACAGCAGGTGTCGTCACCTTGATTGCCGCTTCGCGGAACGCACGGCCCGCATCGTCAAGTGCTGCACGCTGTGCTTCCATCTTCTGGTTGAAGGCAGCCATGTAGGCGAGGTCTTCCTGTATCTCGACCGTGCGTTGCTTCAGCGTCTCGACAACCTTTACCGGGTCAAGCGTGCCGCGTTCAAAGGCAGCGCGTGCCATGGTTTTGGTCATATCGGAAAGCTTCTGCGACTGTTCGAATATCTTGTCCCCGAACTCATCTGCCGCCTGGACGCTTTCGGCAATCTGGCCGATCTCCGCTGCGGTTGCGGCTTCTGCCAGCAGTGCCATCCACTGACCTTGCGATATCGTCAAGTGGCTGTCGATCTTCACTTCGCTCATGGCGAGGGCCTCTTGCAGGTCGTCAAGTGTCTTGAGCTGGACGAGGCAGGACTTGTGGAACGTATCCATATCCGTGACTTTTGCGTTCAGGACCGTCATGGCAAGGCGCGCATTGCGCAGTTCGCTTTGCTTGAGGGGGCTGTCCGTTGCCGCTTTTTCGAGCGCAGGCATCTCTTCTTTTACGCGGCGGTATTTCTCAAGGGCGGCGCCGACATAAATGCCGTACTCGCTGTAGGCTTCAAGCCGTGCTTTTTCAAGCGTGTTGAGGTCCGTAACAACGCCGGGAATTTTAGCTTTCGCGGATTCGAGGTCGGCAACCACGTCGCTGAGCTGCAGGAGGCTTTTGTCAACTTCGTGACGGATATCGTCCATCGTTGTTTCGCTGCCTCGACCCGTGAAAACACTCATCAGCTTTTTGATCGGGTTCCTCCACGTGAGGGCGGCCATCGACAGTTTGCGGTCGATCGTCTTGACGTATTCTGCGGCCAGTTTGCCGACGCTGTCAAAATCGAAATGGGCCAGCTTGTCCTTGATCTGCGCGAAGCTGCCGAGGAACGTGGTGGCGTCCTGCGCCTTTTTAACAATGGCTTCAGAGGATTCGCGCAGCACATCGGTGGGCTCTTTGGCAAAAATGGTGATGGTATTAAGGTCTTTCGTGTCGATGGAGGCGATCATCGCATCCATTCTCTTTTTAGTTTTTGCGTCGGCCGTCGCATAATCGACGATATCCGTGTGGAATTGCGTCAGAACATCGCCCTGGGCGGCGGCGGCAAAAGCTTCTACTGCATTGTTAGGTGTATTGTCGGTCATGGTTAAAAACCCTTTCTGTGTTGATATAAAAACCTCTGAATTTATATTTGGAAAACATTATACATATTTCAAATATATGTCAATAATAAACTGGATGGACCTGAAAAAATTGATTTTAACATGTTGATATATAATGATATTCAATTATTGATTGACATAAATAATTAAATACATAATAATACGGCACAGATCGCGGAGAGGCAGAATCATGAAAGTTTCTAGACAGTCTATAAGAAAAGAATTCAACAAACTGTCGAGAAAAGCCAAGTGGCTTTTCTTTACAACCCCTATCGAGATTGTTCTTGGCGCGGCGGTGATGACATCGGGTGTCGGTTTCGTTGCCTACAACCAGCTGGCGCCGCAGGCCGGACAAATTCCGCTCGCCTATTCGCAAATTGACCAAAACACTCAGGTTTTACCTTTAAGCCGGTTCTATGCCGCCAATAACGACGCAGGCATGATTATTTTTGAAAGCAACAATGCGGCCTTCGCCGCAGGAAACAGCGACAGCGACTTTGCGAAAGCCCTGAGCAAAAACATGATGGCCGCGCGCGACAAGCATGAGCCCATGGGCGCTTATGCGGAAGAGATGCCCGGCTATGCGCAGGAAGCCTTGGGCTCCGCCGACAAAGCCGTCGAGGCGACACAGGAAGTTCCGCCGATAGAATCAGCCTTCAGCAATTCCTGGAGTTCGTCGCATATAGATTATTACCGCACGGAATATTATGAGGTTGAAGTCTGCGACTCGGACAATCATTGTCACCAGGAAGAAAGAAGCCGGCAAGTCTATGATCATACCCAGCACTCCTACACTTACTACGCGCAGCAGGGGGAACTTGCGAGCAGGCTGCTGAACGAATTTATACGAAACCATCCGGACATGACGATTAGCGAAACGCTCCAGCTTGCAAAGCAGGTAAGCGAGGAAAACAAGGCTGTCATAGAGGCCAGCAGGCACGACGAGAAGCCGCTCACCGATGACGAATTTCTGGCGCTGACCAATACATGGGCGACGGGATCAAATCTGCTGGAATATGCGCCGAAGATGACGGCAGGTTTTAACAACTTAAGCGGCCTGGCACCGCAATGGTCAAACGCCACGCGTACCGCGCATAGCGAGAGTTACATTACCTATTCCCATTTCGACAGCG
>JAHFPI010000178.1 GCA_023266795.1 Rhodospirillales bacterium | reverse complement strand
AATCGATGTGGCCCGCACCGCGAAGCGCATGGGCGCTACGGAATCCATTATCGTCTACCGCCGCACTCGCGAGAAAATGCCGGCGCACGATTTCGAGGTCGAGGAAGCGCTGCAGGAAGGCGTGATGATCAAGTGGCTGTCCACTATCAAGCAGGGCGGTTCCTCCGAGATCACTGTTGAGAAAATGGCGCTGGACGAGAAGGGTTATCCGCAGCCCACCGGCACTTTCGAAACGCTGAAAGCCGATTCCGTGATACTGGCCCTTGGTCAGGACGTTGATTTATCGCTGCTGGAAGGGCTGCCGGGCATGAAGCCCGAGGATGGCGTGATACCGGTGGGGGCCAATATGATGACGGCCCAACCGGGTATTTTCGCCGGCGGCGACATGGTGCCGTCGGAGCGTACCGTGACGGTGGCCGTCGGTCACGGCAAAAAAGCGGCACGGCATATCGATGCCTGGCTGCGCGGCACGACCTATAAGCCGGCCGTCAAACATGAACCCGCCACTTTTGAAAATCTCAACACCTGGTACTATTCCGAAGCGCCGCACACAGTCCGTCCCAAGCTCGACATCGCGCGGCGTCAGTCAACCTTTGACGAGGTGCAGGGTGGGCTTGATGAAACCAACGCCCTGTTCGAAGCACGCCGCTGCCTGTCCTGCGGCAATTGTTTTGAATGCGACAACTGCTATGGCGTCTGCCCTGACAACGCGGTGATTAAACTTGGCGCCGGCAAGCGTTTCCAGATCAATCTCGATTACTGCAAGGGTTGCGGCATTTGCGAGACGGAATGCCCCTGCGGCGCGATCAAGATGGTGCCGGAAGACATCTAAAGGGTATTGGAGTTACATTACCGGTGAGGGAGGCTTTATGCTCATCGGCGCTATAACCGGCCTCATCGGTGCTATGGCCGGGGCGGCGGTCAGGTTATTTCCAAATTTCAGGTTTGCCAGCTGGGCTTTCAGCAAGGGAGATGTAAGCGACATTCCGGCTGTCAATGCCAGATGGTTGCACATGACAAGCCCCATCGACATGAATGCTACGCCTATCAGGAGGCGCGCCGCCGGATCTTGCATCCCGTGAAGGGGGGCTGCATATCCTTTTCTGGGGAGTTGTTCGTCAGCCATAACCGGCCATCCTTTCATCAAAGTATCTGAAATTGCTTATGGTTACATTATACCATAAAGACGGATTCTATCAATGGGCGGCGTTTCAGTCAGGCACAAAAACAACGGAATACATCTTTATTTCAAAGAGATCGCCGTTTTTTATATAAGCGACAGCAACGTCTTTACGCTTCTCTAAAAGGGTTACAAAGGGGCGATCCAGCGGGAATTCAAATTTCCGGCTTTGAATGCTTTTGTCGGGCGTTTCATAGATGAAACTGACCTGATAATCCTCCCGGCTGAATTCCACATGGTGGATTGGGAAGGGCAGCACCTCGTCATAGGCGATGCAGGGGGTCCCGTCCTGAAGGATGACAATGCCGGCGTTCATCTTATGACGCTGTCCTTTCGGGTATGGGGGTTCCCGTCATCGCGGAAATGGTCTGCACACGATCCCCTATCGACGGGTGGGTCGCGAAGATGCCCATGAAATTATGGCTGTTCTCGATGCACATCTGCTGGACGTCGCCGGGCATACCGGCGACGGTGTCGTTGCCCGCGATACGCAGCAGGGCGCGCATCATCGCTTCCGGATTTTTGGTGAGCTCCACCGAGCCGGCATCCGCCAGATATTCACGTCGGCGCGATAAAGCAAAGCGGATGACGATGGCGAACAGGTATCCGATCATCAGAATAACGAGGGCCAGCAGCAGTATAGCGCCGCCATTTTTGTTGTCGTTGCTTCTGCTGCGCCGCCCGCCGTTGACGAGCATGCGAAAAACCATATGGCAGAAAAAACTGATCATGCCGACAAAAATAACCGAGATGATCAGCAGCCGCACGTCCTTGTTCATGATGTGCGTCAGTTCGTGGCCGATCACCGATTCCAGCTCGTCATCCTTCAGGCTGTCGATGAGGCCCTGAGTCAGCACGATCTTGTAGCTTTTCTGGTTGATGCCGGTGGCGAAAGCGTTTAGCGCCGGGCTGTCGATCAGCTCGAACTGCGGCATCGGGATGCCGCGCGAGATGCACAGGTTTTCAAGCGTATTGTAGAGGCGCGGCATCTGCTGGTGCGTAATGGGGACAGAGCCGGTCGCCATGCGCATCATCTGGCCGTGGAAGAAATAGGCGATGATAAACCAGCCGCCCGCTGCAAGGATTGCCCAGTGCCCGTACTGTTTGACGCCGTCGATGCCGGTGTTGAGGGATCGGTGCCAGTCAAGGCCGGCGTTTGTATAGTGCATCGCCGCCGATTGGGTCATCGCATCCATGCCCGCGACAAAGCCGCCGGTCATCAGCAGCAGCAAAACCGGAAATCCCGCCAGTAGAATTCCCGATTTCAACTTATTGTTAAAAATCTGGGTGGAAAGACCTATGGCAGGCGCCGGCATAAACCCTAGGACCCGAAACTGACTTTGGGAGCGGTCTTGACGGCCTGCTGCTCCGCAGCGTCCAGTTCAAAGAATATTTCTTCGTTGAAGCCGAACATCTTGGCCACCAGAACGGCGGGAAACTGCTGGACAGCGGAATTGTATTCGCTGGTGGCGTTGTTGAAGAAGCGCCGTGCCGCAGCAATCTTGTTTTCGATGTCGGAAAGGTCGGTTTGCAGCTGGCGGAAGTTTTCGCTGGCTTTCAGGGCCGGATAATTTTCGGCCACCGCCATCAGGTTCATCATCGCCGAGCCCAGCGCCGATTCAGCCTGCGCCCGCTCGCCGATCGATCCGCCGCGCATCGCCGTCGCGCGGGCCGCCGTCACTTGTTCAAATACGCCTTTTTCGTGAGCCGCGTAGCCTTTGACGGTCTCCACCAGGTTGGGGATCAGGTCGTAGCGCAGCTTCAACTGCACATCGATGTCAGAGAAAGCGTTTTTTCGCGTCTGGCGCAGCGCGACAAGACGGTTGTAAAGGAGGATCAACAAACCTGCAAAAGCGACAACGCCCCAGAGAATCCAGTTTCCCATGTTCATATTCCTTTTAAAAAATGCCTTTCAACAGTGTCGGCAAAAAGCGTGCGGTTTACAAGAGCGTAAAAATACAATTAATTATTCAGAATCTTTGGCGTTTTCCACGGCCAGAGGTAAGGGCCGCATTCGACCATGAGGATAGCGCCGATAATCAGGCCGCATCCGATCCCGCCCTGCAGGGTCAGGCGGTCATGCATCAGCAATGCCCCGGCTCCGGCGGCAAAGACGGATTCGGCGCTGAGGATGACGGCGGAATCCTCAGCGGGGGTATATTGCTGTGCAACGGCCTGCAGCGTATAGGCAATACCGCCCGACAGGACACCGGCATAAACGATCGGCAGCCAGGCGGCCAGTATATTGTTCATGTCCGGATGCTCGAATACCAGCGCGGCGATGGCAGACAATATGGCGACGGCGCCGTATTGCAGGCAGGACATCTGAAGGGGCGCTCGTATACGGTGCATAAGGCGCCCGATGAGAGTGACCTGAAAGGCAAACCCTACGGCGCATAACAACACAAGCATATCACCCTTGCCTGACAGGAGATGGGCTTTAAACGTGCCGCCTGACAACAGCCAGACGCCGGCGACGGACAACAGGGCTGCGGGCATGATCCATGCAGAAATTTTTTGCCTGTAGATCAGCCGGCAGATAATGGGCACGAACAATACATAAAGTCCGGTCAGAAAACCGGCGTTGGTGACGGAGGTGTCCTCCATGCCCACCTGCTGCGATATTACGGCGCCGGAAAACGCCAGACAGAGCAGCGCCAGATCTGCTGCCAGAGGTGCGGTGAATAATGTCTGAGCCACGCTGGCGCGGCGGTGTTCCCGCCAGGCCAGCGGGAGAACGAGTAACGCCGACAGGCTGAATCTTGCGGCGATGAAAGTGTATGAACCAATATGCGCCAGCGCCTCTTTCTGGGCGACAAAGGCCGCGCCCCATATCAGGGCGGCCAGCAGCAGCAGCAAATCGGCTTTAAGGCGTGACAAGGGGCGGTTACCTTTCAGCCGGTGATCATGT
>JAHFPI010000177.1 GCA_023266795.1 Rhodospirillales bacterium | reverse complement strand
CTGCGGCAGGCGCTAAAAGCGTTGGGTGTGGGCGCGGGCGACCGCGTGGCGGGTTATCTGCCCAATATGCCGGAAACGATCATGGCGATGCTGGCGGCGACCAGCCTTGGCGCGATCTGGTCTTCCGCCTCGCCGGATTTCGGCGTGCAGGGTGTGCTGGACCGCTTCGGCCAGATCGAGCCGAAGGTGCTGTTCGCGGCGGACGGTTACTACTATAACGGCAAGCAGATCGACTGCCGCGACAAGATACGGGAAGTGACGGAGAAAATGCCGTCGCTGAAGAAGACGGTGATCATCCAATACGTCACCCCGGCGAAAGCCGGGGTCTCGTCCCATGAAGAACCAGATTCCGGCTTTCGCCGGAATGACATGATTTCATTTGATGATTTCAAAAACGCCTACAAACCCGCAGACATAAAATTCGACAGATTCCCCTTCAATCAGCCGTTGTATATCATGTTCTCCTCCGGCACGACGGGGATTCCCAAGTGCATCGTGCATGGCGCGGGCGGCACGCTGATTCAACACCTCAAGGAACACAAGCTGCATTGCGACATCCGTAAGGGCGATAATGTGTTTTATTTCACCACCTGCGGCTGGATGATGTGGAACTGGCTGGTGAGCGCCCTTGCGTCGGAGGCGACTTTGCTGCTTTATGACGGTTCGCCGTTTTATCCCGACGGTTACGCGCTGTTTCAGTTTGCGGAGAAATATAAATGCACGCTGTTCGGCACCTCCGCGAAATATATCGATGCGCTGCGGACGCATGGTGTCGTTACAAAGGATAACCGCCATCTGGACACGATCCGGATGATGACCTCGACCGGTTCGCCCCTGTCGCCGGAAGGGTTCGACTATGTTTATCAGTCGCTTCTGCCGGAAGTGCATCTGGCGTCGATTTCCGGCGGAACGGACATTGTGTCCTGTTTCGTGCTGGGCAATCCTCTGTCGCCCGTGTATCGCGGGGAAATTCAGGGCGCGGGGCTGGGGATGGATGTCGATGTGTTTGACAGTGACGGCAAACCGCTGCGCGGCGACAAAGGTGAACTGGTCTGCAAGACGCCGTTCCCCTGCATGCCCGTCGGTTTCTGGAATGACCCGCAGGGCGAGAAATACAGCAAAGCCTACTTCGAAAAGTTTTCCGGCATTTGGTGCCACGGCGACTGGTGCGAATGGACGGAGAACAACGGGCTGGTCATTCATGGCCGCTCCGATGCGACGCTCAATCCCGGCGGGGTGCGGATCGGCACGGCGGAGATTTACCGTCTGGTCGAACAGCTCCCCGAGATCAAGGAGAGCATCGCCGTCGGGCAGGACTGGGAAGGAGATGTGCGCGTCGTTTTATTTGTCGTCCTCCAATCTAAAGCCAGACTTGATGAAACACTTGTCAACAAAATAAAGAAAACCATCCGCGACGGCGCCTCGCCGCGCCACGTTCCCGCCCGCGTGATCGCTGTCGCCGACATCCCCCGCACCAAGAGCGGCAAAATCACCGAACTCGCCGTCCGCGAAGTCATCCACAACCGCCCGGTCAAAAACAGCGAAGCGCTGGCCAATCCAGAAGCACTCAAACTGTATGAGAATCTGGCGGAGTTGAAATCATAATGCGCGGTTATTTCGGCATTGGCGTGGAAGGCATTTCGAAACCGATGAACGTCGGCAATCTGCTGCGTTCGGCGCATGCTTTCGGGGCGAGTTTCTTTTTTACCATCAATCCGGCGGTGGACGTGAAGGGGATGCACGCGTCTGACACGTCCGGCGCTTTCGACCACATTCCCTTTTATAACTTTGCCAAGCCTGCCGACCTTATTTTGCCGATGAACACGTCGCTGGTGGCGGTGGAGCTTGTGGAAGGGGCGATAGAACTGCCCAGTTTCCGCCATCCGCAGAGCGCCATTTATGTGCTGGGGCCGGAGAGGGGCAATGTCTCCGATGAAATGCTGGCGCGCTGCGACTACACGATAAAAATTCCGATGAAGTTCTGCATCAATGTGGGCGTGGCGGGAGCGCTTGTCATGTATGACCGGCTGATCAGTTACGGCAGGTTCGCCGACCGTCCCGTGCATGCCGGCGGGCCTGATTTTTTTGCACCGCAGCAATTAAAACAAGACCAAATTGTTCGCAAATAAAGGGGGTTTTTATTGTTGCAGCGCAAAATGCCATATCCTTATTCTTCTTTTTAAACTATCAGGCTGTCGGCGTAATTTTCAATCAAATGCACGTTTCCTCGTATGTTAAACAAGGCAAACGCATTGCAAAGACAGCTGGAATCTGCGAAGTCGTTATGTGGGATAAACATTTTTACAAATGAGCGAGTCGTGTCAAACGTAGCAAAAAGAGGAATAGGTATGTCCGTATTCAGCCACTCCGAGTTTCATCAGCATGAACAGGTGTCTTTCTTCCAGTGCGCCAAGACGGGGCTGAAGGCGATCATCGCCGTCCACAATACCAATCTCGGCCCCGCGCTCGGCGGCTGCAGGATGTGGGCGTACGAGAGCGACGAGCAGGCGCTGCGCGATGTTCTCCGCCTCTCCCGTGGCATGACCTACAAGGCGGCGATTACCGGCCTGCCCCTTGGCGGCGGTAAATCCGTCATTATCGGCGACTCCAAAAAAACCAAGACGCCTGACCTGATGCGGGCGATGGGCAAGGCCGTTGAAACCTTCGGTGGCAAGTACATTGTCGCCGAGGATGTCGGCACGTCGGTCGATGACATGAATTACATCTACAGCCAGACAAAGCATGTGGTGGGCATTTCGCAGAACGGCCAAGGCAGCGGCGATCCGTCCCCGACCACGGCGCTGGGGGTTTATACCGGCATGAAGTCCGCCGTGCGCTATCGTCTCCACCGGAGCGATGTGAAGGGGCTTAAAGTCGCCGTGCAGGGTCTGGGCAATGTCGGCTACAATCTTTGCAAATTGCTGGCCAAGGACGGCGCGCAGCTTTTTGTGACCGATGTGCAGCCGGATAAAGTAGCTCTCGCCGCTCAGGAACTTGGCGCGAAAGCCGTGGCGCTGAACGATATTTACAGTCAGGATGTGGATGTCTTCGCGCCCTGCGCGTTGGGCGCCATCCTGAATGACGCGACGATCAAAACGCTGAAGGCGAAAATTGTCGCGGGCGCGGCCAATAACCAGCTGTCCGAAGCGCGTCATGGCGACATGCTGCGTGACCTGAAAATCCTTTATGCGCCGGACTATGTGATTAATGCAGGCGGGCTGATCAACGTTTATTACGAATACCTGTCCCGCGCGACCGGCAAATCGTATGACCGCGCGCAGGTTGTGGCGCATGTCCAGAAGATCGATGAAACTTCAGAATCGATCTTCCGCCGCGCCGAACAGGACGGCATTTCGACGAGCTCCGCCGCCGACCGCATCGCCGAGCAGCGGTTTATGGCGCCCGCTGCCTCCAGAGCCGCATAACGGCGTATGTAGCTAAAACCAGCTATCCGGTGGTGCTTCTGCGTTTTTTCTTTGGATGCTGAATACTTTGCATTTCCGGTGTAGCAGTCGCTTCTTTTTTTGCGTCATTTTAACCCTTCGTAAACGGCTTCAGTGTGATGATAAGGAGAGTAACAATCTTAGATTGCATCAACTTGTTTTGGAGGGGACATGAAAGACGACGCAGCAGTTGACCGGCAGGCACGGATGCAGAAACTGGGAGCCCTGGGGCAATTCGCCGGCGGCATCGCGCACGACTTTAACAACATCCTGTCCATCATCGAGGGGCACACGCGTATCGCAATCAGGCAACTGAAGGAGGGAACCCTGACGCCGGAACAATTGCAGAAAATCATCAAATCAACGCAGCGGGGGGGCAGGCTTGACGCGGCAGTTGCTTTCCTTCGGCCAGATGAAGGTGGGAGTGGAGGAAAAAACCAATCTTGCGGAGGCGCTGCACCAGCAGCACGCTCTTTTGCGCCCGTTGTTGGGAGAGACTATACAATTTTTTATGACCGTGCCGGAAGATCCGGTGTGGATCAATGCCTCGCAGGATCAGTTGATGCAGATGATCCTGAATCTGTCGCTGAACGCGCGTGACGCCATGCCCGGCGGCGGCGAACTGGCGGTTACATGCATGCCCTGCCAGACGCGGCATA
>JAHFPI010000176.1 GCA_023266795.1 Rhodospirillales bacterium | reverse complement strand
AAAGAAACGGTCATAGCTTCGGCTTAAACTTTAGGCCGTTAACTGAAGCTCGACGCGCCCGAAATCCGGCAGCACCTGATACGTCATCCCGAACCCGAAATGCGCGGCAAACCGGCCTGTGATATAGGCGTGCACCGAGCGCGGATCAAGATCATCTGGCGCGGTCTCGCCCTTTAGCGCGGCTTCGGCGCCGTCCCTGAAGCCAACCTGCTTGCCGGTGGCGATAATTTTAATGCCCTTATTGCCGTCCAGCGCGGAAACAAAAACTTTTCCCTCGCCACGGCTGCACTCCTCGGCAAAAATCATCAGGTTCAGGATGCATTTGAAAAAACCGCGCGGCGGCATGGAAAATTTCACATCCAGCCCCGGCTCGAATTCCACCTGAACGCGGCCCGACGTCAGCCAGTCGGTGAAAGCATCCTTTACCTCGCGGAAGCCGATATTTTTGTCCGTCCCCGCCGCGCCGTAAGCCAGACGGAAGCACTTAAGGCGGATGGATGCCTGCTGGGCGCTGCTGACCACCAGCGCGATCGCCTCCGCGCCGGCATCCTCGCCCATCTCCTGCATCAGCTCCACGCCGTTATTGATCGCCCCGACCGGACTGACCAGATCATGGCAGATACGCGAGGCGACAAGCTCCAGAACACGCAGAGGCAAATCTATGGACATGTAAAAACTCCCTTAAAAAGGCGACCCGATACCGCTTGATTTCAGCTGCCCGATCATCTGGCTCTTGAGCTGCTCCAGCCCTTCAGGCGTAAAGCCTTCCGCCCGCACAGTCAGCAGATCTTCGGTATTGGAAGGGCGGATCAGCCACCAGCCTTCCGGCGACGTCACCCGCACACCGTCAATATCATTGACCGTGACATCTTTTTTATTCGCGTCCAGTAAACGTTTTTTAATCTCTCCCGCAATCTTGAATTTGCGCTCGGCGGGGACGGGAAAGCGCACTTCCGGCGTATTGTGCATCTTCGGCAGGTGGGCGACCAGCGCTGACAATGGCTTTCCCGCATGGCTCAGGATATTCAGCAGCCGGACGGCACAGTAAGGCCCGTCATCGAAGCCGTAGTAATGGTCGGCGAAACAGATATGCCCCGCTAGCTCGCCGGCCAGCGGCGCATGGGTTTCCTGCATTTTGGCTTTAATGAGGGAATGCCCGGTATTCCACATCAGCGGCTTGCCGCCGAGGCGGGCAATCTCATCAAACAGCACGCGGCTTGATTTCACATCCGCAATAATGGTGGCACCGGGATGCGCCTGCAAAACTTCGGCGGCATAGACCGCCATAAGGATGTCCGCCCAGATGATATTCCCCTCCGCATCCACCGCGCCGATACGGTCGGCGTCGCCATCAAAACCGATGCCGATGTCGCAGTGATTTTCCCGCACGACCTTTTGCAGATCGACCAGATTTTTAGCGACCGTCGGATCCGGATGATGGTTGGGAAAGGAAGCGTCGATAGTATCAAACAATAAAATATGTTTTCCGGGCAATTTTTTGGTCAGCCGCCGCAGGATTTCACCTGCCGCACCGTTGCCGTTATCCCACGCCACCGTCAGATTTTTAGTACCGGTATAATCCTGCAATAAACGATCGACATAGGCGTCTTGTACATCGACCGCCGCAGTTTTTCCGCTGCCCCGCTCGAAATCCCCCGCCGCCGCAAGCCCGCCAAGCGCCTGAATGGCCTGACCGTAAAACGGCCCCGCCTTCAGCGCCATCTTGATGCCGTTATAGGCAACGGGGCTGTGCGAGCCGGTTATTACCACTGCCGCATCCAGCCCGCGCGATTTCATCGCGAAATACACCATCGGCGTTGGGCCGATACCGACGTTTTCAACATCCAGCCCGCAGTCGTTGAGGCCACGGATCACCGCATTGCTGAAAATCGGGGAACTCTCGCGTCCGTCAAAGCCGACCGCCACGGTGCGCCCGCCCTGCCGGCGCACGAACGTGCCGAAAGCGCGCCCGACAAAATAACAATCCGTCTCCTTCAGCGTATTGCCGACGGTGCCGCGAATATCGTATTCGCGCAGGATGCCGGGATCGAGGCGATGCCCGGCATGATTGACTTTCGGCAATGTCTGGTCTGAAGATCTTTGCATAATTGTTTATAGCGCATCGCGGTACGTGAAACAAGCCTATATACCCGCAGAATCTTGGGGTATAGTGGAGAGTAACTGTTTTTTCTAAAAGGGAGAAAATATCATGGAAAACAAAGGTTGCTGTGCGGAAAAACCCGCTGACAATGCATGTTCAACAGAAAAAAAAGAGCCCTGCGGCACGGGCAAATGCTGCGGCGGGATTATTCTTAAAGGCGCGGTCTTCGGCGGCGTCGCAATGTTCATCTATTTCATGGCCTCATGGACGCTGCTGCCCTGGCATAAGGTAAACCTGACAACTGTTATCGCCGCAGGCAATCTGGTACCTACAATGGGCAAAGCCTTCCTGCTGTACTTCTTCGGTGCGGCACTGCTGACAAAGCTGCTCAAGAAGGTTCCTGCCGGATGCTGCCCGGTCTTCTTCGCGATGGTTGTGGGCCTGCTGGTTGCAGCCTTCAGCTATCTGCCAAACACGATCTTTTATAACATGCCCTACACCTTCGCATTGCAGGGCATGCTGGACAACTTCCTCGCTATAACGCTGGCGGGAATGGCCATCGCCAGAATCGTCCTGAAATCCGGCCCCTGCACGATGGGGAAATGCTGCTCTGAAAAGGGTGACGATAAAAAAACAAGCTGCCATTAAATTCCGGCAGAACCAATAAAAAGGGGAGCTGAACAAGCTCCCCTTTTTTTATGCGGCTTTTTCGACCATCCGCCCCAGCCGACGGCCGCCCAGCAAATGCAGGTGCAGATGCGGCACTTCCTGACCGCCGTCCGAGCCGCAATTGACAATCGTCCGGTAACCGGGCTGATCCAGCCCCTTATCCCGCGCAATCTGCCCAAGGGCGCGGAACAGGGCGGCGATTTCCTCGGCGGACGCCCTGCGGGTAAAATCATCCATATCCGTATAAGCGCCCTTCGGCAGAACCAGAATATGCACCGGCGCTTTCGGCACAATGTCGTTAAAGGCCAGCACATGGCTGTCCTCATAAACCTTCTGGCAGGGAATTTCACCGCGCAGGATTTTTGCGAAAATATTGTTGGTGTCGTAGGTCATGGCCGTTTCCTTTGATCTATTTTTCCGTCCCCCTGAGTCATAGCTACAATTTTTTAACTTTTACATGTTAAATTGAACCGATCGTCCGTATTTTCGGGTTATAAATGCAATAGGTAAAAACAGCGCGGCTTTTATTTTCTGTCGCACGATTTTTTTGTTGCGCCTGAAACCCAGACGCCATCTTGCTTTGGACTCACGTCAAGGCAAAATTCACCGTGAAGTGAAAATATTTTCCGACCGGTTTCGTAGACAGAAACCCCACATGTGGTATGCTACAGATCGTTGGGTAACAAGGTATAGTATCCTTGACCCCGACTTCCGGGGGCTCTGTCATCGCCTGAGGAAATCACACGAAGCGCATAAAAAAAAACAAAAAATTGTATTAACGGGGGGCCGCAATCGATGTTCGATGTCGCACAGATGGCGAAGGGTGCCAAGGTTCAGATTGATCGTTCGCGCGATTCTAATTTAACAGAATTCGGGAAAGCGACTCTGCAGGACCGCTATATGCTGCCGGGCGAGTCTTTTCAGGATCTCTTCGCCCGCGTGGCGATGTTTTACGCGGATGATTCCGCGCACGCACAGCGCCTCTACGATTATATCTCTAAATTGTGGTTTATGCCCGCGACTCCCGTTCTCAGCAACGGCGGCACCGATCGCGGCCTGCCGATTTCCTGTTTTCTCAACGAGTGCGACGACAGCCTGAACGGCATCGTCGACCTGTGGAATGAAAACGTCTGGCTGGCTTCGCGCGGCGGCGGCATCGGCAGTTATTGGGGCAATCTGCGCTCCATCGGCGAGCGGGTCGGCCGCAACGGCAAGACCTCGGGCATCATCCCCTTCATCCGCGTGATGGACAGCCTGACGCTGGCGATTTCACAAGGATCGCTGCGCCGTGGCTCGGCAGCCGTCTACCTGCCGGTCAGCCATCCTGAAATAGAGGAATTCATTGAACT